>NZ_JBIINP010000298.1:0-4046 GCF_044337415.1 Luteitalea sp. | reverse complement strand
CCCCCATCGACACGCCTGAGTGCGTGGGCCTCGAATTCAGGTCGACGTGTGCCGCCTGTGGCGTTCCCGCGACGTGCTTCCGGGCCTTCGACATTCCCGGCATCGCAGCATCACGGCATTACCCGGTTCTCAGCCCTGCGACGCCTGGCGCTACCCGCTGCCGTGCGACCTACGACATTCCACCGCCGCGAGCCCTGACTCACTCCGACGCCTGGCGCTGTGCGCTGCCGTCGTGCCCACGACATTCCCGGCATCGCAGCATCACGGCATTACCAATGCTCACCCCTTCGGCGCCTGGTACGTCCTGCGCCCGCGGGCGATGAGGCCCGGTTTGCTCACGCGGACCTCGATCTTGTGGACCTTGCCGTCGGTCTGCGGCTCGAAGCCGAGCAGGTACTGGCTGTGGAGCTCCTGGGCGACGCGTGTGAAGGTCGGCCCGAGGTCGTCGGTGTCCTTCAGCTCGAAGTAGCCGCCGCCGGTCTCCTCGGCCATCTTCTTGAGCGCGCCGTCGGGGCGGGTGCGCATCCCCATCATCACCGACTGCAGGCCGATGCCGTAGATCATCACTTCCTCTTCACGGGCGCGGCGCAGGCACTCGCCGAGGCCGCCGCGGCTCGCCGTGTCGGCGCCATCGGTGAACGAGAGGATGACCTTGCGGCCCTCGATGTTCTTGAGCTCGTCGAGGCTGAACAGCACCGAGTCGAACAACCGCGTGGGGTTGCCGAACTGCATGTCCTTGATCGAGGCGATCAGCAGGTCGCGGTCGCTGCTGAACTCGCTCAGGAAGGCGATCTTGTCGTTGAAGTACCCGATGCGACCCTTGTCCTCCGGCAGCAGTCGGATGACGAACTGCTCGGCGGCCTGCTTCAGCAGCTCGAGGTTCATCGTCATGCTGCCGCTGGAGTCGAGCATGACGGCGACGGTGACCGGCTGGATCTGGTTGTCGAAGATCGTGATCGGCGCCTTGGTCTTCTCGTCGTAGATCTCGAAGTCGGCCTGCTCGAGTCCGGGCACCAGGCGCTTGCTCGCGTCGGTGACCGTCACGTAGACGGGCACGTTCTGGGCACCCACGCGGAACGTGGGCTGCTGGGCCCGCAGGAGGCGGGCCCCGGCAAGCGTCGCCGGAACCGACAGGAACAGGTCGCGTCGGGTGATCATGGTCCTAGCCTAGCAAAGGTCGCGTTTCGAGTCGGGCGGCGTCGGCTTGACGCCAATTCCTGCGACGGCCACACTGGGCGCCGATTCCATGCCGGCCCCCGTCGATTCCACCACGGGGCGCGGCCTCCCACCATGGGACGCCGCCGCCATCCTCCTGGCCTGCCTCCTCGGCGTGGCCGGGCCTGCGGCGTCGGCGCAACTCGGGGTCCGCGAACTGGGCGGGGCCCCCGCGTTCCGCGAGTTGCTGCGTGCCGGCGACGTCGTTCTCGCCTACGTCCAGCCGTCGCCGGCCGACGGGCTCGAGGGCGCGGCGCTCCGCGTCACCGAGCGGGGGCGCACCCGCGACATCGCGCTCGAGGGGTCGCTCACCGCACGGCTCGCACGCGGGGTGGGCCGGGTGTGGTGGCTGCCAGAGGCCCGCCGCGCCGTCCTGCACGTCGATCCCTACCACGATGCGGCCGGCCTGCTCGTGGTGGACGCCTCGGCCGACCGCGTGGTCGACGCCGTGATCGGGCGGGACCTCACGCCGTCGCCGACCGGCCGGCACTGGGTGTTCGAGGAGGACGCGCCGCGCCGCAATGCCGACTGGCCGAACACCGAGACCGTCTACGCCATCTACGACGCCGCCACCGGCGCGGAGGCCCTGTCGCGTGCCTGCCCGACCGCCGACGACAGGTGCCGCGGCGAGGTGGTGTTCCTGCCCGATCGCCTCTCGCTGTGCCGCGAACGCGCGCGTGAGCTGGGTGGGTCGTGCCTGGTGCCGGGCCGACTGCCCCGGCATGCCCGGCGGTCGCCCTTCGCGTGGCTCTCGGCCTCGGAGGTCGCCTGGGTCGACGTCGACCTGACCCGCGAGCAGGCCACGCTCGTCCTGGCCACGATCCGCGACGACGCGCCCGCCCTGGTGCGGACGGTGCCGCTCGATCGCGAGCACGTGATCGAGGACGTCGAGTTCCCCCCGGTGCGCGAGTCGTGGCGCATCGATCGCATCACCCGAGACGACGACCGGTCGCGCGTCTGGGTCCATTTCCGCACTCGCGTGCCGCAGGCCCCGTTGCAGCGCCTCGGCATCCGACTTTCCTGAGAGGTTGTAGCGACATGGCACGAGGATGGCTCTCGCGGCGCACGTGGCCGCTGGTGGCGCTGGTCACGATGGTCGGCGCGGCGGTGATGGCGCCCTCGGCGCAGGTGCGTCCTGCCGGGCGCGACACCGCGGTGCACGCGCGCAAGCCGACGCGCCTGCTGATCCGGCACGCGATGGTCATCTACGGCAACGGCAAGCCGCCGTACGGGCCGATGGACATCCTGGTGCAGGACGGCGTCATCGCCAACGTCGCGCCGTCGCTGCCGGTCGAGGCCGACGCGGTGATCGACGCCACCGGCAAGTACGTGATGCCCGGCCTCGTCGACACGCACATGCACTGGCACGACGAGCGCGCCGGCATCCCGATGCCTATCCAGTACGAGCGCAACCTGTACCTGGCCAACGGCGTCACGCTCACGCGCGAGAACGGTGGCAACTTCTCCAAGAGCAAGCAGTGGCAGGCCGAGTCGGCGGCCGACCAGATCGTCGCGCCCCGGATGCAGGTCTACTGGGTCGTCTCGCGCGGCAACGGCACCGCGGAGGCCATCCGCGCCAACGTCCGCGAGGCCAAGGCACGCGGCGCCGACGGCCTGAAGATCTTCGGCATGGATCGCGACCAGCTCGAGGCGACCATGGCGGAGGCCAAGGCGCAGGGGCTGAAGACGACGACGCACATCGCGGTCGAGGAGGTCACGGCGCGCGACTTCGCCGAGCTCGGCGTGGATTCCATCGAGCACTTCTACGGGGTCGCCGACGCGGCGCTCGACGGCGTGCAGCACTTCCCGCCCGAGATGAACTACAGCAACGAGCTGCTGCGGTTCTCGAAGGCCGGCGAGCTGTACGCGCAGGCCGACCCGAAGAAGCTCGACGAGGTGCTCGACCTGATGGTGGCCAAGAAGGTCGCCTGGAGCCCGACGCTCTCGATCTACGAGGCCAGCCGCGACGTGATCAAGGCGCAGAACCTGCCCTGGTACAAGGAGTACCTCCACCCGGCCCTGCAGGCCTTCTTCGAGCCCAACCTCGCCAACCACGGCTCGTACTTCGTGGGCTGGACCAACACGATGGAGGTGCGCTGGAAGCAGCAGTACCGCATCTGGATGGACGCCCTGCGCGCCTTCGGCCGCAAGGGCGGTGTGATCACCACCGGCGACGACTCCGGGTTCATCCACTCGCTGTACGGCTTCGGCCTCGTGCGCGAACTCGAACTGCACGAGGAAGCCGGCTTCCATCCGCTCGACGTCATCACGCACGGCACCGTGAACGGCGCGACGCTGCTGGGCATGGGCGACAAGCTCGGGCGCGTGCGCCAGGGTTTCCTCGCCGACCTGCTGGTGGTGAACGGCAACCCGCTCGAGAACCTGCGGGTGCTCAACCCGTACGGCGTCGACGTGATGAAGGACGGCCGCATGACGCGTGGCGGCGGCATCGAGTGGACGATCAAGAACGGCATCCCGTACCACGTGCCGACGCTGATGAAGGAAGTGAAGGCCATGGTCGACGCCGACAAGAAGAAGGTCGAGGGCAGGCCTACCGCGCCGTGAGCCTTGCGGCTCGCGGGGCGAATGCCGCGATGCCGCGATGCCGGAATGGCGCGGCGCTCAGGAGGGACCATGGCAATCGGATCCACGTGGCGCAGGGTTGGTGGGAGCGCTCTGTCGCTCGCAGTCCTGTGCGGGCTGGCGGCGTGTGGGCCGCACACCAATGGGTCGAGGGCCGAGGCCCTGCAGGCCGTCAGGGCCGCCGACGTGGCCGTGCAGAAGGCCGTGGCGGCCAGGGACCTCGAGCAGATCGTGTCCTTCTACGCCGA
>NZ_JBIINP010000030.1:0-36375 GCF_044337415.1 Luteitalea sp. | reverse complement strand
GCATTGGCTGCCAGCGCCGGCCCCGGCGGCACGGGGGCATCGGCGGCCGGTCGCAGACCGCCGACAACGACCAGCGCCACGCCGGCCGCAAGCGCGGCCCTGCGTCCGTGGGACAGGGGCATGGCGGGCATCTTACGCCCACACCCGGGGGGATGACGAGCAGACGGCTCACGGCAACGGCCGCGGCGTCTCGGACGAGGGAGCTGCCCGCGCCGGTCGCCTCAGCCGCGCAGCAGGCTGTCCATCACCCACGACGCCCGCGCGCCGCTCTCTCCCGTGCTCGGGCACGTGCCCCGACCCAGAAGTGCGTCGACAACGGTCTGGATCAGTGGCTGCTGGACGTGCGGCGGGTGCGCGATGGCGAAGACCTCGCGCGTCGCGCCTCTGATCAGCGCCACTGGCTCGTCGTCGAACGTCGAGAAGGTGATGCGTCCGTCGGTACCGAGAATCTCGACGCGGTCGGCATCGTGGTCGGCTGTGAAGCACCACAGACCGGTGCCGCGCACACCCGACGCGAACGCGAGCGACGCCGACACGATGTCCTCGGCCTCGTAGTGCCCGCCCTGGTTCGACGCGCCTCCGACCGCCGCGGCGATGGGGCCGAGCAGGAAGTCGAGCAGGTCGAGCGTGTGCGACGCGAGGTCGACGAACAGCCCACCGCCGGCGATCGACGGCACCACTCGCCAGGGCACGCTGCCCTCGTGTGCAATATGGCGACGCGACAACTGCACAGTGACCGCGCGCGGTTGCCCGATGGCGCCCTCGTCGAGGAGCGCCCTGACCTTCACGAAGCGCGGCAGCGCTCGTCGGTAGTAGGCCGTGAAGAGCGGTACCCCCGCGGTGCGGCAGGCCTCGATCATGGCGAGGCACTCGGCGTGCGTGCGTGCCATCGGCTTCTCGACGTACACGGGCTTGCCGTGACGCGCGGCCAGTTGCGTGTATGGCAGGTGGCCGTCGGGCGGCGTCGCCACGTAGACGGCATTCACCTCGGGGTCGGCGACCAGCGCCTCGGCGTCGGCATACCAGCGCGGCACGCCATGCCGGCGCGCGTAGTCTTCGGCCAGATGCGGCGTGCGTCGCATCACCGCCACCAGCGACGATCCGTCCACCTTCTGGAAGGCGGGTCCGCTCTTCACCTCGGTGACGTCGCCGCACCCGACGATGCCCCAGCGCACGTGTTCCATCAGGGTCTCCGCGGCACATCGCCGCACGGCAGATATCCAGTTCCTGACACTGTGTCGCGACGCGTGGCGTCTCGAGCCATGTCATCGGTACGTGCGTTGCACGGCGATCACGCGGCCGCTATATCATGCGGCCATGCTGAAACCCTTCTCACGTGCTGCCGTGCTCACCGGGCTGCTGGCCACAGGTGCCTGCGCCCCGGCCCCCGGTCCCGCGCCGGCCACCGTCGCCCGACCGGCCCTCGACGCCCCCGACGACATCGCGGCCATCACCGCCGCGAGGAACGCGTTCATGACCGCGTACGCCGCTGGCGACGCTGCGGCCATCGGGCAGTTGTACACGGAGAACGCCATCTCCGAGCCGAACAACCAGCCGGCGCTCAAGGGACGCGCCGCGATCGTGTCCAGCCTGACCAGCATGTTCGAGCAGGTCAGCATCAAGGCGACGCTGACGCCCGATGAGACCCGCACGCTTGGCGCCGTGGGCCTCGATCGCGGCCACTACGCGGTCACCGTGACGCCGAAGGCCGGCGCCCCGCCGACCACGTCCGAAGGCCGCTACCTCGTGGTGTACGTCAAGGGCGAGGATGGCAAGTGGCGCGTGTCGCACGACATCGACAACGCCGCTGGCGTGCCTGCCAGTGCCGCGGCGGCGACGCCGGCGGCGGAGCCCGCGGCCCCGGCCGCGCCCAAGCCATGACCAGTCGCTTCCTTTCGGTCGCGTTCCTCGCGGCGGCGCTCCTGCTGCCGGCGGCACCGGCGTCGGCCCAGTACTACTGGGGCCGTGGCGCCTTCCCGTCGGCCGGTGCGTGCTTCTACGAGGACATCAACTACATGGGCCGCTACTTCTGCGCGCCCATCGGCGAGCTGCGCGGGCGGGTGCCCCTGGGCAGCAACGACGAGATCTCGTCGATCCGCCTGTTCGGCTACGTCGAAGTCGCGGTGTTCCGCTCCAACGACCTTCGCGGCGACTCGCGGCGCTTCACCAGCAGCATCCGCGACCTCCGCAACGTCGGCTTCAACGACCGCATCTCGTCCTTCGTCGTCGATCGGCGCGGCGGAGGTGGCGGCTCGTGGGGCGGCGCCTATGGCGGCGGCTACGGCGGCGGCTATGGCGGCGGGTACCAGTCGCGACCGCCCTCCCGTCCGCCCGACTACGGGTACGGCGGCGGCTACAACGGCGGCTACGGCGGCTCCAACGGGGGCTGGGGTGGCGCGTACGGCGGCGGCTCGTATGGCTCGAGCTCGCACAACGGCGGCCGGTACACGTACGACCAGGCCGAGCGCATGGTCCGCCAGGCGTACCAGCGCGTGCTGCGTCGCGAGCCGGACCCGGCCGCACGGCCGTGGATCAACGAGGTGATGAAGAACAACTGGTCGCAGCGCCAGCTCGAAGATGCCCTCCGCGACACACCCGAAGGTCGCCAGAAGGGGTTCTAGCACCACGCGCCCGGGGGCGGCCTACGGCTTCCCCTGGGCGTCCTTCCACATGCCCTGCAGGCCGTAGAGGTTGATCAGGTGCCGTTCGAGCAGGCGCTCACCGGCCCCGACCTCCACGCGTGTGCTGGCGTCGGCACCGTAACCGCCGTGGGCAGCCGTCTTCAGGTCGGGCACGTATCCGGCCCAGGTGCCAGCCCCGCTGTAGGTGTAGCCGTAGAACAAGGCCACCGGCACCTCCGCGCGAGCCTTCCAGTCGCGCTGGAGTCCGTGCATCACTTCGCCCGGCCACGCCGCGATGGCGACGGTGCCATTGAGCAGCACGGTCGCGATCCCGACGTCGAGCGACTGCGAGGCGTCCCACCGGTCCTTCATCGTGATCACCTCGCGCGTCACCGCGATGCCTTCCTTGCCTGAGGGCACCGGCGTCGCCGTGCGCGACACCCGCACCACCTCCTCACCGAGCAGGCGCCCCATGGCGTCGACCACGGAAAAGTCCTTCGCCTCGTCGCCCGCCCGCGCCATGAAGAGCGGGTTGATGTCGCCCGCGCCGCCCTGCACGAACATCACCTGCGCGCCAGGGATGCCGGCTTCCGCCGTCGCCTGCAGCACGCCCGGGTAGTCCGCCGAGTACTTGCAGTTGGTGGGGCCGAGCACCACTGCGTGCACCGCGTAGTGCACCAGCACGGCCCGAGGCTGCCCATCCATGCCATCGACACGCAACACCACGATCTCGGGATCGACCGGGCCGTACGGGACGCGTTCGAGGTTGTCGAACAGCGCGCGCGACCGGCCATCGTCGCGCGGGAGGAGCCGGTTGTAGCCGAGTTGAAGCGAGCCGCGCGCCACCTGGAGACGCGCCGGCGCGAGCGCCGCCTTGGCCCGCCCGATGGCGTCGAGCACCTTCGCCTCCAGCTCGTCCCGATACGCGAGGGCCGCCGCGTTGCTCACCGGGGCGCTGCCGAACGGGAGGAAGGCCGGCGCCGAATGGGTGTGCGAGGCCGACAGCAGGAGCGTGCGGATGCCGAACCGCTCGGCCACCTGCTGATGCAAGCGGTCCGACACCATGCTGCCCAGGTCCAGCGTGACGATCGCCATCGTCTCGCCGCCCGATTCGAGCACGAGGGCCTTGGCCAGCAACGGGTCGTGTACGCCGTTGGACGGCCCGCACTTCCGGTTCGCGTAGCCGTACATGGTCATCGAGCCGGCCGGCGTGATGTCCACGCGCGCCACGCCAGCCCGCATCTCGCCGAATGCCGGCGCCGCGCACAGCACCGCCAGCACCATCCCCGCCATCAAGGAACGCATGGCGCCATCCTGCCAGCATCCCGGCTCGATGCCTAGCTGTGCCGTCATTGTTTTCGTGTTCTTGTCACTTACATCAAATGATCGAGGCCACGAAGCGGGGATACCGGATGGGGTGCGTGCCGAGGCGGCCGAGCGCACGCTGGAGCGGATTCACGATGCCGCCACGGCGCTGTTCCGCACGAAGCCCTTCGCGGACGTCACCTTGCAGGCCATCGCGAAAGCGCCGGAGTGACGCTGCAGACGGTGCTGCGCCGCTGCGGCTCGAAGGAACGCCTGTTCCAGGAGGCGTCGTCACGCTGTGCCGCGCAGGTGGAGCGCAGTCGCCAGGTTGCTGCGGACGGAGACACGCCGGCCGCCGTGGCGACGCTGGTGGCCAGCTACGAGGCGATGGCCGACCTCGCCTGGAACGGCCTCGTCCAGGAGCACCAGCACGCGACGATCCAGGCGCTCTACGTCGAGGCGCGGGCACTGCATCGGCGCTGGGTGGAGACCACGTTCGCATCGGCACTGGCCGGGTCGCGCGGCGCCGAGCGGGAGCGCCGCGTGCACCTCCTGTTCGGGGCCACCGACTTCTACCTGTGGAAGCTGTACCGCCGCGACCTCGGACTCGGGCGGCGTACGACGACAGCCCGGATCGTCGATCACGTCGAGGCCGTGCTGGCGTCGTTCCGGAGTGCCTGATGAGCACCTTCCTGTTCACCATGATCGAGGGCGGCGGCAACGTGCCGGCCCAGCTGTCGATCGCCCGCCGCCTGGCGCAGCGTGGCCACCAGGTACACGTGCTGGCCGACCGCGTGCTCGAGGACGCCGTCGAGACGGCAGGCTGCCACTTCCTCACGTGGACGCACGCGCCGCAGCACAACCTGCGCGACCGCACGGCCGACACGGTGCGCGACTGGGAGGCCGCATCTCCGCCGGCACAGCTGCGCCGCATCGGCGACCAGGTCATGTTCGGACCGGCGGCCCGCTACGCGCGCGACGTGCTCGACGCCATCGATCGCACCGTCCCCGAGGCCCTGGCGGTCGACTGTCTCCTCTTCGGCGCCATGGCCGCGGCCGAGCGTTCGGGGCTGCCTGCGGCGACGCTCTTCCACTATCCGTTTCATGCGCCTGTCGACGGACTCACGCCGCTCGGCTTCGGGCTGACACCGGCGCGCGGCATGCTGGGTCGCGCCCGCGACGCCGTGATGCTCGCGCTCACGCGGCGGGTGTTCGCCTTCGGCCTGCCGCCACTCAACGACGCGCGTCGCGAGCTCGGCCTGCCTCCGCTGGACGTCGTCTTCGATCAGTTGCTGCGCCTGCCGCGCGCCCTCGTGCTCACGAGCCGTGAGTACGACTTCGTGCCGCGCGGACTGCCGGCCCACGTCCGCTACGTCGGTCCGCAACTCGACGACCCGGCGTGGCCCGCGCCGTGGACATCCCCGTGGCCCGCCGACGCGCGCGAGCCACTCGTCCTCGTCTCGCTCGGCTCGACCTATCAGCGCCAGGACGACACGTTCCGCCGCATCGCCGAGGCCCTGGGACGCCTGCCGGTGCGTGGCCTGGCGACGCTCGGCAGTCTCGACGCCCCCGCCTGGACGCCGCCCCCGAACGTGCGCGTCGTCGCGTCGGCGCCGCATGCCTCCGTGCTGCCGCTCGCGTCAGCCGTCGTGTGCCACGGCGGTCACGGCACGGTGATCAAGGCACTCGCGCATGGGCTGCCAGTGCTCGTCACACCGTTCGGACGCGACCAGAAGGACAACGGCGCGCGCGTCGCAGTGAGCGGCGCGGGCCTCGTGGCATCACCGCGCGCTACGCCGCGCCGCCTCGCCGCGGACCTTCAACGCCTCCTCGGGGAGTCGTCATTCAGAGCGGCAGCCCGTGGCATGGCCGACGCCATCGCCCGCGACGTGCGCGAGGATCGCGCGGTGGCGGAGATGGAGGCGCTTGCGGGTGTGAGAACGGTTGCGTCGACGTAAACGTCGACGCCCACGAACTACGGGGCACCGCGAGATCCGGCCCGAACGACGACGCCCACGAACGACGGGGCCCCGACCTACGCGGCCAGCGAGCGCCGGCCATGGCCGGCGCCTACACCTGTGCGTCCCCGGTCCCCCGTACCCGGTACCCCGTACCCTGTACCCGGCCCCTGCCCCTGTTGACCCTCCGCACCGGCCCGCGCATGATGGCCGCCACCATGGGCGCCCCCCGCAGCCTCACCCAGCGCACTCTCACTCGTCGGTCCTTCGTGCAGGCGGCGACAGGCATTGCCGTCTTGTCGGGCCGGGCTGGCTTGTCCCGAGCGGAGTCGAGGGAGACGGCCGGCGCTGGCGCGGCCGGGCTCGGAGCACAGAGCCGTGACGACGCGGCACAGCGCTCGGCGGCCGAGCCTCCGTTGTTTGCGTACGTGGGCACATACAGCTCGCCGTCGGGGACAGCGCCGGGCGCCACGGGCCGGGGCATCCACGTGTTTCGTGTCGACCGCAAGACGGGTGCCCTCACGCCAGCGGGCGTCACGCCGCATCCCACGAGCCCGAGCTCCCTCGTGTTCGACGCCAGCGGCACGCGCGTGTACACCACGAACGCCAGTGACCTGGTCGACGGCGGGAACTCAGGGACGGTCAGCGCCTTCGCCGTCGAGCCTGCCACCGGCCAACTGACGTTGCTCAACACCGTGCCCTCTGGAGGCACGGGGCCGACATACGCGCGGCTCCACCAGTCCGGGCGCCACCTGTTCGTGGCCAACTACGGCGGCGGCTCGGTGGCCGTGCTGCCGGTGCTGCCCGATGGACGGCTGGGCCCGGCGACCGACGTGAAGAAGACGACGGGCACGCTGGGGCCGACGCAGGCCTCGAGCGCGCCTCCCGGGAGCTTTGCCATCAGCGGGCACGATGCACCGCACGCGCACCAGATCATGCCGTCGCCGGATGGCCGCTTCGTGTTGGCGCCGGATCTCGGCCTCGACCGCATCTTCGTATGGGCCTTCGACGCCACGACGGGCACGCTCACGCCTGCGGCCGAGCCCTCGGTCGCACTGCCGCCCGGCGATGGTCCGCGGCATCTCGCGTTCCACCCGAACGGCCGCTGGCTGTACTCAATCCAGGAAGAAGGCTCGACGATCGTGCGGTTCGACTACGACGGGTCGATGGGCCGCCTGACCGCACGGCAGACCGTGCCCACACTGCCGTCCGGCTATGCGGGCAGCAACTTCACGTCGGGCATCGCCGTGTCGCCCGACGGACGGTTCCTGTACGGCGCCAACCGACTGCACGACAGCATCGCCATCTTCGAGATCGGCGGCGACGGCACGCTGCGCTGGGTCGGCGAGGAGTGGACGCGCGGCGACTACCCGCGCAGCTTCACGATCGCGCCTGGCGGCGACTTCCTGTACAGCTGCAACCAGCGCGCGGACCACGTGGCGACGTTCCGCATCGACAAGCGGTCGGGCCGCCTCACCTTCACCGGCCAGTACACACCCGTCGGCAGTCCCTCCGCCCTCGCGTTCCCAGGCATCGTCGGGTCCTGATGCGGAGGTAGGGCGGGATGTCCTCATCCCGCCGTTGGCTGGCTAACGGCGCGGTGGGGCACCGCGCCCTACCTGATGATGCGGGACACCGAGCCCTACCTGATGATGTCGGAGACCGCGCCCTACCTGTTCACTCCGCTTCGGCCTGGTGGGCGCCGGGCAGGGGTTCGGCGAGGATGGCCTCGTCGGCAGGCGTCTCGTGGCCGTCGAGGATGCGGTGGGCTCGCGCCTCGTCGAGGGCGCCATCCCACTTCGCGACGACGAGCGTCGCGACGACATTGCCCACCAGGTTGGTGAGCGCGCGGGCCTCCGACATGAAGCGGTCGACGCCGAGCAGCAGCGTCAGTCCCGCGACGGGGATCGACGGCACCGCGGCGAGCGTCGCGGCCAGCGTGATGAAGCCGCTGCCGGTCACGCCCGCGGCGCCCTTCGACGTCACGAGCAGCAGGCCCAGGATCGACATCGTGTCCCAGAGCGACAGCGACACGTCGGTCGCCTGCGCCACGAACACCGCCGCCATCGTCATGTAGATGGCCGTGCCGTCGAGGTTGAACGAGTAGCCGGTCGGCACGACGAGCCCGACGACAGACTTCGAGCAGCCGAGGCGCTCCATCTTCGCCATCACGCGCGGCAGCGCCGATTCGGACGACGAGGTGCCGAGCACGATGAGCAGTTCCTCGCGCACGTAGCGGATCAGCTTGATGATGCTGAAGCCGCACCACCAGAGGATCCCGCCGAGCACCACCAGCACGAAGAGCAGGCACGTGATGTAGACGGCGGCCATCAGCTTGCCGAGCGACAGCAAGGTGCCGACGCCGTACTTGCCGATGGTGAACGCCATGGCGCCGAACGCGCCGATGGGTGCCAGCCGCATCACGAGGCCGACGACGGCGAACAGGCCGTGCGCGAAGGCCTCGAGGATGCCGACCAGCGCGGCGCTGCCCGGCTGCAGGTGCAGCATGGCGAGCCCGAACAGCACCGAGAACAGCAGCACCTGCAGGATGTCGCCCTTGGCGAAGGCGCCGACGACGCTGTCGGGGATGATGTTCAGCAGGAAATCGACCGCGCCGGTGTGCGCGGCGCCCGAAGTGTAGGCACTCACGGCCTTCGTGTCGAGCGTGGACGGATCCACGTGCATGCCAACGCCGGGCTTCACGAGGAACACCACGATCAGGCCGACGACGAGCGCGATCGTCGAGACGACCTCGAAGTAGACCAGCGCGCGGAACCCGACGCGGCCCACGTCCTTCATGGCGCCCATCTGGCCGATGCCGACCACGACCGTCGTGAAGACGATGGGGGCGATGAGCATCTTGACGAGCTTGATGAAGGCGTCGCCGAGCGGCTTCATCTCGGCGGCGAGTTCCGGGCGCACCACGCCGAGCAGCACACCGAGGGCGATGCCGATCAGGACCTGGACGTAGAGGCTGCCGAGCAGTCCTCCCTTCGTCGGGGACGGCGTGTCGAGGGAGGGCGAGCGCATGCGGGTCGGCGCCATTGTAGCGTCGAGTTGCGTGTCGCGGCCGCCGCAGCCGCCTATACTGCGAGCGAAGACGCCCCCACCCGCCATGACTGATCGAATCGAGGCCGTGCCCCCGCTGCCCGTGTGCTGCCCTGGTGATTCCGGGAGGTCTGCGTGACCGACGACGCCCGCCAGGCGTACAAGGCACGGTTCGCGCGCGATCTCGAGCCGGAGCGGTACGAGATCTTCGAGTTGCTTGAGGAGGAACCGGGCACCGGATCGACGGCCGGGTACGGGGTACCGGGTACCGGGTACGAGCCCCAGAGTGGCGGCGGGGCGGGGTCGATCGACCGGCGAGCGTTTCTCGCGCTCGGGGGCGGGTTGTTGTTCCTGGTCTCGGTGCGCGCACAGGACCGCGACGTGCCGGTCCGCGTGCAGGTGGTGCCCGACGGCACGTACCGCGCCTTCACGGGCAAGATGGACATGGGCCAGGGCGCCCGCGCCCTCCTCACGCAGGCGTTCGCCGAGGAGCTTGGCGTCGACATCGCACGCGTCGATCTCGTGATGGGCGACACGGACCTGTGCCCCGACGACGGGGGCACGTGGGCGAGCCTGACGACGCCGCAGACCGTGCCGGTGATCCGCCGCGCCGCAGCCACTGTGCGTGCAGCACGCACCGGCGGCGCCGACACGCTCACGCCGCCCTCGGCATGGCGCGTCCTCGGCCAGTCCGTGCGCCGGCTCGACGGCCGGGCCATCGTGACCGGGGCGCGCGTCTATCCGACGGACCTGCGCGTGCCGGGGATGCAGCACGCGGTGGTCGTGCGCAGTCCGCACCACAAGGCGACGATGGCTTCGATCGACACCCGCGAGGCCGAGGCGGTGCCCGGCGTGCGCCTCGTCCGCGACGGCGATCTCGTGGCCGCCGTCAGCGCCGATCCGGCACTCGCCCGCCGCGCCGCCGCAAGGGTGCGCGCGACGTGGACGCCGACACCGATCACGCCCCAGGCCGACTGGCCCGCGCTGTTCAGGAAGACAGCGGTCGCGCCCGTCGAGCAACCCGACGCACGCTACCCGCCGTTGCTGCGCAGAGGCGACGTCGACGCCGGCCTGCGCAGTGCCGTCCGGACGCGCACGGACGCATACACGCTCCCGCCCATCGCGCACGTGCCACTCGAGCCGCGCGCGGCCGTCGCCTCATGGGAGGGCGACGCCGTGACCGTGCGCTGCGGCGTCCAGGCGCCGTTCCTGGTGCGACAGGAGGTGGCCCGCGCCTGCGGCATCCCCGAGGCCCGCGTGCGCATCATCGTGACCGGGTCGGGCGGCGGGTTCGGCGGCAAGCAGCGCGGCGAGTGCGAGGTCGAGGCCGCACGCCTCGCGCGACTGGTGGGCGCGCCCGTGCGCGTCGCCTGGACGCGCGAGGAAGAGTTCACTTGCAGTTACACGCGGCCGGCCGGCGTACTCGACGTCGAGAGCGGCATCGACGCCGACGGGCGGCTCGTCGCCGTGCGCTTCACCAACTACAACAGCGGCGCCGCGGGCCTGCGCTGGCCCTACGACGTGCCGAACCACTGGATCGGCTTCGCGCGCGCGCAGGCCGACGTGCGGCAGGGCAGCTACCGTTCGCTCGCGGCCGTCGCCAACGCGTTTGCGCGCGAGTCGACGATGGACACGTGGGCACGTGAGCTCGGGGTCGATCCCGTCGCCTTCCGGTTGCGGCACATCACCGACGCGCGCCTGCGGACCGTGATCGAGGAGACGACGCGCCGCTTCGGCTGGTCGAACGCACCGATGACAGCGCCCAACGGCTCACGCCGCGGCGTCGGCATGAGCTGCGCGCTCGAGAAGGACGCGCGGCTCGCGCTGTGCGTGGAGGTGGAGGTGCGCGGGGCCAACCTCCGCGTGACGCGCATGGTGGCGACCGGGGACTTCGGCGCGGCGCTCAATCCCGACGCGCTGCAGAACCAGATGACGGGGGCACTGATTCAGGGCCTGGGCGGCGCCTTGTGGGAGTCGGTGACGTTCGACGCGACGTCGCAGCGCACGCGGCGGCTGTCGGAGTACCGCGTGCCCCGCTTCAGCGACATGCCGGTGATGGACGTGCAGGTGATCGACAGGCGCGATGTGGAGCCGGCGGGCGCCGGCGAGTCGCCGATCACGCTCATGGCGCCGGCGGTGGCCGCCGCCATCGAGCACGCGACCGGCGAGCGGCGCCGGTCGTTGCCCTTGTGGCCGTCACGGTAGGGCGCGGTCTCCGACCGCGCCGCTATCCGATAGCGGCGGCCCAAGACACGCCGCCCTGCCTGTGCCGGTGAACGGCGGGATGGGGACATCCCGCCCTACCGTGGCGCTAGTTACCCGCCTTGGTGATCGGGGTGACGACCAGCTTGCGGATCGACACCTTCGAGTGATCGCCCTGGACCATGATCGGCCCCGGCGCCAATTCGTCGGCGTCCATCGCGCCGCCGGTGATGGCCGGCAGCAGCGCGTTGTCGTGCACCGTCTTGCCGTTGAGCACCGCGGTCACGCGGTTGCCGACGACGATGGCCTCGAGGATCTGCCACTCGTCCGGGGGATTGCCGGCGTAGACGTCGGCGCGCTTCCACCCGTAGATGTCCATGAGCAGCCCGGGGTAGCTCGTGGTGCGGCCCTCGGGGTTCAGCATCAGCTGCAGTTCATACCGCCCGCGCAGGTAGATGCCGCTGTTCTGGCCTGCGCCGAGGTTGAACTCGAAGGCGACCTTGAAGTCCTTGAACTTCTCCTTCGTGTGCGGGTTGCACGTCGAGCGCTCGCCGCGCGCGGGCACCCCGTTCGAGAGGATGCCGTCGGCAATCGTCCAGCGATCGACGCACGAGTTCGGCGTGCCGTCGCCGAGGCCGGCCCATGTCTCCTTGGCCACGCCCGGCCCCACGATCACCACGGGCGTCCCGTAGGCGTGCTTGCCGTTGGCGTTGGACGGCGGGAACTGCGGCTGGCGCACACCGACCCAGTTGACGGTCTGCGCTGCCGGCTGCGGACGCGGCGTTGCGCCCGCCGGCAGCGGGCACGGCGTGCCAGGGGTCTCGTGATGCCCGACGAGCTTGCCGCCCTCGAGCTTGGCACGGTACAGCGGCCCGCACGCGGGCTTGGGCAGCTTCTCGGCGCCGCCGCCGTACTGCCACTGCAGCTCGCCGTCGACGACCTTGATCCACGACACGGGCGTGGCGTGGCCGCCGCGATCGAGGAACATCGCCTGCAGTTGCCCGTCGACGTCCTTCACGTCGAGGAAATACACCCCGCGGGCGTTGCCCGTCGGCGTGATGTTCCACCGACCGACGTAGGGATTCTGCTGTTGGGCCGACAGGCCCACCACCGCCGCCACACCGAGGGCAGCGAGTGCCAACGCGGACTTGACCGAAACGTGCATGCGAGTTCCTCAGGAGGGATGGCGAGGGCGCGGCCACACGCGGCCGGGCCCTCGCCGACGAGCGGGACTGACTGCTACTTCTTCTTGACGCCGAGCGCGTCGAGCTTGGCGATCATCGCCTGCCCGGCAGACGCCGGGCTCACCTGCCGCTCGATGTCGGCGATCTTCCCGTCGGGACCGATGTAGAAGGTCCAGCGCGCGGCGAACCGCTGTTCGGGCGGACGGTCGGTGCGGATCACGCCGTACTTCATCGCCGTTGCCTTGGACGGGTCGGCGAGGATCGGGAAGTCCGCCTCGTGCATCTGCGCGAACTTCGTGTTGTCTTCAAGGCTGTCGACGCTGGCCATGAAGTACGTGATGTCGTAGGTCTTCAGGATCGGGCCGCTCTCACGGAGCGACTTGCATTCGGCCGTTCAACCACCGGTGAAGGCCTTCGGGAACCAGGCGAGGACGACGGTCTTCCCCCGCAGTTCCGACAGCTTGTGTGTCTTGCCGTCGGATCCCGGCAGCGAGAAGTCGGGCGCCACGTCGCCCACCTTCAGCTCTGCCGAGTACTGTGGTGCAGGGGCGGGTGCCGCTGCGGGGGCCGGCGCCTGTGCTGCCGCGGGTGACGCGCCGAGGCACGCCACGAGGCAGAGGGACAGGAGTCTGGGCATGCGGCGATGGTAGCACCGACCGACGGCCGGTGGTCCCGCGACGTCTCAGTTGGCGACGGGAGGACGCTTCGGCGAGGTCGACCCGAACATGTACTTGCCGCCGAACGTGAAGGCGTTGCTGGCGCCCTTCATGTCGTTGGCAAAGAGCCCATAGGCCGACGAGCGGTGATGGACGCGGAGCATCGCCCCCCAGTGCGGGTGCGACGGCAGGCTCACCGTGGTCTCGAACAGCAGGTAGGCCATCAACTGACGGCTCTGCCCCTTCCAGTAGATCTCGAACGGCGGCACCTCGCTGGCCCACGACACCCCCGCGCCGAGCGTCAGGCTCGTGTCGAGCTTGCGGTCCCAGGGGAAGCGGTTCCAGGTGCTCGTCGAGAGGCCATTGAGCTCCCAGTGGTCCTGGCGCAGTACACCCTCGCCGTCGAAGTGCTTGGCGAGTTGCCCCTCGAAGCCCCACTCCATGTCCTTCCACAACCGCGCCTGGCGACGCGACACGGCGACGGCGAAGAGCTTGTTGTCGAAGCGCGTGGCGCGGAACTGCAGCACGGGCGCGATGTTGTCGTCGGTGAGCCAGCCGGTGTACACCGACACCGCCCACTGCGGGCGCAGGCGCGACGGCGTCGCGTCCGGCCCGACCGGTGGCGGTGTCGTGCTGGCCGCCACGGCCTCACCCTGCGGCGTCGGGGCCACCGGCGCCGGCGGCTGGGACGCCGCGGGCGTGTCCGCGGGGGCCACGGGTGCCTGCTGCGCCGCCAGGCACACCGGCAACGCGCAAGCCATGACAAGGGCGAGCGTTCCTCGAATCAGCATCGACGCGGTGCGGCACACGGGCGCCGCCAGCGGCCGTCCAGGACGGGGCACGGCCGCCCCGGCAGTATGGCGTGGCGTCCGTGCACGCGGCGGTGATCTTTCGGGCAGGCTCGACCTAAGTGCAGGTGCGAGCGACGTCGAAATGGGTGCGTTCCGCTACAGGCGCCCGAGGGCAATCATGGCGACAACGACGATCGCGGCGCCGATGCGCCACCAGCCGAACACGGCGAGCGGCCGGCGCTGGAGCCAGTTGACCATCCAGACGACCGACAGCATCGCCGACAGCCAGGCCGCGACGAACCCGATCGCCATCGCGCCGGCTCCGTAGGCCTGCAGCATCGCCTCGCCACCGTCGAGCAGCTTGTACACCGTGGCGATCCCCAGCGTGAGCAACCCGAGCAGGAACGAGAACTCGACCGCGGCTGCCAGCGACAGGCCCGCGGCGATGGCCCCGAGGATGGTCGCGAAGCTGCGACTCACACCCGGCCACAGCGCGGCGCACTGGCACAGGCCGATGATCACGGCCGCGCGCAGCGGCACGTGGTCGAGCGGCGCGCCACCCGGCGCGAGGCGTGGCGACACGTAGAGGATCAGCACGCCGCCGACCGCCCAGGCGATCGCAACGGGCAGGGCGCCGAACAGGTAGCCCTCGATCAGGTCATCGAAGAGGAAGCCCATGATCGCGAAGGGCAGGAACGCCACCCCCACGCTGACCGCCAGGCGCAGGCCCGCCGGGTCGCGGCCCACGACCCCGAGCAGCATCGACAGGATGCGGCGCCAATACAGGAGGAGGACCGCCATGATCGCGCCGCCCTGGATGAACACGGCGAACGCGTTGGCCGCCTCGCTGGCCTCGATGCCCAGCAGGCGCTGGGTCACCAGCAGGTGGCCGGTCGAGCTGACCGGGAGGTATTCCGTGAGTCCTTCAACGAGGCCCAGGACCAGGGCTTGCCAGGCATGCACGCGGCTCGATCATCGCACGCGCGGCGCGAACACGACCCGGCCGAACCGCTCCGGGTCGTGGAAGCCGCGGTCGGGCTGCGTCGGTGACCATGCCGCGTACTCATCGTCGGCGCGCAGTTGCTGCAGGGTCGCCTCGATGGCGGCCTTGCGGTCCTCGCTGGCCGTCCGCCGCTCGTCCACCAGCGCATCGATGCGCGCGGCCTTGTCCACGCCGCCAGGCCGCGTGATCCGGTAGAGCCCCACGCGCCAGGTGTCGCCCGCCGACGGCGGACCACTCACGCCGGCGCCCGCCAGCGAGGCCCACGGAATCGCCATCTCGGTCACCCACCCCTCGGCGTGTCGGGCCACGGCCGTCTGCAGCCCGGCGGCGTCCCAGCGCCGAGCCTCGGGTCCGCCCGCGCGCGGCGCGGCGATGAGCAGGTCGACGACGACGTTCAGCGGGCTCACTTCGATCTCGGCGTACTGCCGCCCGTCGCCATCAGGGTCGAGGAACACCTCGACGACCTCCTCCTCCCACAGCCGGGCGTCGCGCTCGGTGTACCGCCCCCAGGCCTCGCGACCGCTCGAGGCGAACGCGACGTACAGGTGCGTGTCGTCCCAGAGCAGCGCAGCCTCGGTGGGGAAGGCCGGCGGCGTGTCCGGCGCCGTGATCAGGCGGAAGGCGCCGACGCGCGGCGCCAGCGTCCAGGCCGGTTCGTCGAGCCTGCCGTCGATGCGGATGGCCTCGCCGATGCGCCGGGCGTGGTGGGTCGGCACGGCGTCTTGCGCGCGGGCGGCGAGCGGGACGACGGTCCAGAGGCCGAGCGCGAAGCAGACGGCAGCCCTCATCGCGCGCTCGCGTCGCCGTCGAACTCGCGTCCGGGCGGCGGCTGCTCGAGTCCCACCTGCCCTGCAGCGATCGCCGCGCGGGCGTAGCTCTCGGGACGAATCGGCGCGCCGTACATGCCGCGCAGCATCGCCAGTTGCCCGACATGCGTCAGCGCATCGGCGAGCGGACCCTGGATGAGCCGCTCCGCGGCGCCGTCGGCCAGGGGTTGCTGCAATTGCGTGTCGAGCGTGGCCAACCGCGTCGTCCAGCGCTCGACCTCGACGTCCCAGTCTGCCGAGGCGCCTGGCACCCAGGCGCCCTGCCCTCGAGTGAACGAGATGGACCAGTCGAGCAGGTCGCCCATGTGTCCGAGGATGCCAACGGGCGTGCGCGTCGCGTCGCCGAACGTGGCCTGCGGGAAGTCGGCAGGCACGTCGCGCAGCACCTTGGCCGAGCGATAGGCCAGCGTGGCGAGCAGGTGCCGCAGGGTCGCGCGCGTCGAATCGTCAGGAGGCAGCATGGGAAGAGACGGGTACCGGGTACCGGGTACCGGGTACGGAACAGGCTACGGCCTACAGGCTACAGGCAGCCTGGCGCCCGCAGCCTGTGGCCTCTGGCCTGTCGCCGACGTCAGGGGGTCATCGCCTTCTCGAGGAAGGCGCGCCGCTCCGGAGTTGCCACGGGCATCGGTCCCGGCTGCTCGCCGAGCCGCATCGTGGTGTGCGCGCTGGGGGCCCAGGCCGGCCACTGCGGGAGGCCGGCGCCGTTCGGGTTGCCGGTCTTCGCGAAGTTGACGAAGTAGCGCGACATGCGGTCCGACACGGTGCGGTCGATCGGCTCCCAGGCGCGCTTGCCGCGGCCGATGGTGCCGAACGCGTACGGCACCTCCGACGTATGGTGCGCGCCGAACTCGGGATGCTCCGGCCAGGGCGTGACGCGGTCGAAGTAGTAGGTGTAGACGGTGCGGCTCGACTTCACCTGCGACGCTGCCCAGCGGTCCATCGTCACGCGCGTGCGGTCGCGCCCGGCGGCCTTGCGCGCTGCGGCCACATCGGCGTCCGACGCGGCCGGGTACAACGCGAGGAAGGCCTGGGCCTGCGCCCCCCAGGCCTTCTCGGCGTCGGCCTTCCAGGCCTCGAGCGTCGCCTGCGGGGCGGGCCCGCCGAGCCCGCCGCCGTTGGTGCCGATGTCGTCGGCCGTGAAGCCGACCATCACGGGCACCTGCGACGCGGGTTCCTCGATGGCGATGACGCGGCCGTCCATCAGCGGCCAGGCCGGCGGCACGGCGTTGCCCTTGCTGACGGCAGGCGCGATGAAGGTCGCGGCGGGCAGCGCGCGGAGGTCGGCGAGCCCGGCCGCGCCGTGCGCCGCCGCGAACTTCACGCCGGCGGCTTCGCGGTCGGCCAGCGAGCCACCGCGCCCGGGCCCCGACCCGCTGATGAGCCCGGGGCCGGCCATGCCGATGGCACGAGCGAAGAGCCCCTGCGCCATGGGCGAGCGCATGAGCATCGCCACCGACACCCCGCCCGCCGACTGCCCGAAGATCGTGACGTTCGCGGGATCGCCGCCGAACGCGGCGATGTTGTCGCGCACCCAGCGCAGCGCGGCGACCTGGTCGAGGATGCCGTAGTTGCCGGAGACGCCGAGCGGCGATTCCTTCGTGAGCTCGGGATGCGCCAGGCCGCCCAGCACGCCGACGCGATAGTTGAGGCTCACCACCACCACGCCACGCGCCGCCAGCGGCGCGCCGTCGTACACGCTCACCGCGCTCGACCCCTCGTTGAAGCCGCCGCCGTAGATCCACACCATGACCGCGGCGGGCCGCGTGCCGCGCCGCGCCGGTGTCCAGACGTTGAGGTTGAGGCAGTCCTCGCCCACCGCGTTCTGGGTCATGTACTCCTCGGTCCACGGGAGCCGCGATCGCGCCTGCGCCTGCATGCAGCTGGTGCCGAAGTCGGTCGCCTGACGCACGCCGCTCCAGGCCGGCGCCGGCTGCGGCTCGCGCCACCGCCACGCCCCCACGGGCGCGGCCGCGTACGGGATGCCGAGGTAGGCGCTGACGCCCGCGACGCTTCCAGCGGTGCCTGCGACCTGGCCGTGTGTGGTCTTCACCACGCGCGGCGGCACATCCTCGTGCGCGCGCGGCACGACGATCAGGGCAGCCAGCACGAAGACGAGTGCGCCGGAACGCAGCAACGGAATCGAAGGCATGGGCGGGACCTCGCGGCGCATCATACCGCGCGCCCCGCCACGATCAGGGACGCTCGATCAGGTAGGCGATGCGCGACAGGCGCCGCTCACCCATCACGCGGGCGACCACGCCCAGGAAGCGCTGCAGCCCCTCGAACCGCTCGAGGCCTTCCACCGCCTCGAGTTCGTCGCGGTACGCCTCGCGGGCGTCGCGCCAACGCGCCGCCATCCGTGCGCCGCCCTCGCTGAGATCCTCGCGGCACAGCAGCCGCAGGCCGGCCTCGGCGATGAACCGCTCGTTGGTGCCGTCGGGCACGAACAGGAACCGACCAATCGACGCACGCACGGCGACCTCCTCGTTGGTCACCGGCCCGGTCACCACCACCGGATCGGTGAACAGCGCGCGACCGCCAGGACGGAGGACGCGATGCCACTCGGCGAGCACGTGCGCGCGCTGCACCATGTGACACATCGCGTCCATGGAGACGATGGCGTCGAAGGTCGCCGCATCGAACGGCAGGGGGTGATCCACGTCGGCGACGCGGAATTCGGCGCGCGTGTCGCCGGCGGCGGCCGCCTGGGCCGTAGCAGCCTCGATCCCGTGGGGATTGAGGTCGATGCCCGTCACGCGGCAGCCGGTCACGCGGGCCAGGTGCAGCGCGGGTCCGCCCGAGCCGCAGCCCACATCAAGGGCATGCGCCTCGTCGGACAGGCCCAGCCACTCGATGAAGGTGGCGTACTCCTCTACAGAGACCCAGCCGCTCTGCCCGATGTCGATGCCGTAGGTCCGCGCCCGGACGTCGGCGAGCACCCGCGCCGAGAAGTGCCCGTATGCGCTGTCGTAGAGGTCGACGCGTGGCTGCATGCCGCCAGTGTACCGGCGGGCCTCAGCGCGTCGGCAGGGACAGGCGGGCGGCGGCCGCCCGTACGGCGTCGGCCGTGATCGCGAGGTGTGAGGTGTGCCAGGCGACCTGCCCGTCGTGCACCAGCAGCATCTGTGGCGACTGGTGGCGGACGCCGAGTCGTTCCGCGATGGCGTTGCTCACGGGGCGGCTGCGCTGCACGGACACCAGATGCACCGGCACGTCGAAGGTGGCGTCGGCGACCAGCGCCTCCACCTCTTCGTGTGCCTGCAGGGACAGGCCACACGTCTCGCTGTGCTTGAACAGCAGGACGGGGCGGGTGCGGGACTCGGCCAGCAGGGCGTCGAGCGCCTCGAGGGTCGTCAGGAGCGTCACGATCTCAACGATAGCCGATACCGGCGCTCACGCCGACTGCTCCAGAGCGTCCTTGAGGATGCCGAGGCGCCGCAACTCGTCGTCGAGCGCGGCCCGCCGGAGGGGCTTGGAGAGATAGCCGTCCATGCCGGCCGCCAGGCACCGCTCGGCATCGCCCGCCATGGCGTGCGCGGTGAGCGCCACGATCGGCACGCGCAGCCGCTGCGCCGACGCCTCGGCGGCGCGAATGGCCGCCACGGCCTCGAAGCCGTCCATCTCGGGCATCTGGACGTCCATGAACACCACGTCGAAACTGCCGCGCCCCCACGCCTCGACGGCCTCGCGTCCGTTGTTGGCCAGCACGACCTCGCACTGGCGGGCGCGCAGCATCCCCTGCACCACGCGCTGGTTCACCGGGTTGTCCTCGGCCACCAGCACCCGCAGGAGCGGCGGCACCGCCTGCACTGCCTGGAGCGGTCGCCCCTCCAGCCCCGGGCCGTCCGTGACGGAGGAGCCGGGCGCCGACGCGGGCTGACGGGCGACTGACGGGCTTGCGGGGACGCGCGACGAGCCGAGTGCCGCGGCCGCCAGTGCCGCCACGGCCGTCCGGCGGAGCGGCTTCACGAGGGTGCCGGCCAGTGGCGGCCCGGCCGTGCCCGGCGACTCGGCCGTGCTGAGCATCGCCACGATCGTGGGCACACGCCCGTCGACGGTGAGCCGCAGCAGGTGGGGGTCCTCGAGCGCGGCACCGTCGGCGAACACGGCGTCGGCCGTCGGCAGGGCCGGCAGCGCGTCGGCCACGTGCGCGACCGCCCGGACGCGGGCGCCCCAGCCGGTGAGCCATCGCCGCAGCACGTCGCGCGAGGCCGGCTGCGCGTCGATGATCACCACGGTGCGCTCCGACAGCGTACCCGGGGAGAGGTCCGAGGCGAGCGGAACGCCGGGCGAGACGAGGAGCGGCAGGTCGAAGGCGAACGTGCTGCCTTCGCCGAGGACGCTCTTCACGGCCAGGGTGCCGCCCATCAGGGCGACCAGCCTGGCCGAGATCGTCAGGCCCAGGCCGGTCCCGCCGAACACGCGCGTCGTCGATCCGTCGGCCTGCGTGAAGGCCTCGAAGATGGCCTGCTGTCGCTCGGGTGCGATGCCCACACCGGTGTCCTTGACGGCGAAGCAGAGGCGCGCATCCCCATTTGGCGCGGTGCCGAGTCGCACGTGCAGCTGGACCGAACCGGTCAGCGTGAACTTGACGGCATTGCCGAGCAGGTTGATGAGCACCTGGCGCAGCCGCCCCTGGTCGCCGAGGACGTGTTCGGGCAGGCCAGGCGCCGGGTCGCACACCAGGTCGAGCCCACGCTGGTGGGCCCGGACCGCCAGCGCGCTCAGCGCGTCGTCGATCGCCGAGGGC
Source organism: Luteitalea sp. (assembly GCF_044337415.1). GTDB lineage: Bacteria > Acidobacteriota > Vicinamibacteria > Vicinamibacterales > Vicinamibacteraceae > Luteitalea. Next base: position 16,027 of record NZ_JBIINP010000030.1, on the reverse strand, counting down.
AAGGAGAAGGGCACGACTTCCACGTCGAGCCGCCCGGCCTCGATCTTCGAGAAGTCGAGCACGTCGTCGATCACCGAGAGCAGCGCCTCGGCGGAGCGGCGGATCGTCTCGACGTAGTCCCGCTGGAGCGGGTCGAGGTGCGTCTCGAGCGCGAGCTCGGTCATGCCCAGCACGCCGTTCATCGGCGTCCGGATCTCGTGGCTCATGTTGGCCAGGAACTCGCTCTTGTAGCGGTTGGCCGCCTCGGCGCGCTCCTTGGCCTCGCGCAGCTCGGCCGTCCGCAGCAGCACGGTCTGCTCGAGGCCCTCGCGGTGCTGCTGCAACTCGCCGTAGAGCGAGCCGATCTCGCGCACCATGTCGTTGAACGCCGTCACGAGCACGCCGACCTCGTCGGTGCGTTCGGCCGCCGGGAGGGCGATGTCGAAGCGTCGCGAGCGGCTCACTTCGGCCGCCGCGTCCGAGAGCTGCCGTAGCGGCAGCACCAGGGGGCGCTGCAGCAGGGCGCCGAGCGCCCACGCGACGGCGAGCGACACCACGAAGACGCCCCCGAAGATCGCCAGCATGCCGGTCAGCCGCGCCTGCAGTTGCCGCTGGTCGGCCAGCACCACGAGGCGGCCGACGCAGCCGCCCTCGTTGCAGATGTCCCGGCCCACCTGGATGGTGCCCACCGAGAAGACCGTCCCCGGCGCGGGCGCCGTGCGGGGCGGCGCCGCGGCGCCCGCCGCGCGGTACTCGGTGATGAGCCCGCCGTCCTTGCCGTAGAGGGCGGCCGACAGGACGTCGTCGCGGGCGGACAGCGACGACAACGTCGCGTGCGCGACGTCGATGTCGCCGAAGGTCAGGGCGGCGTCGCTGTTGATGGCCACCAGACGCGTCACGCCCTCGAGTTCATTGGCGAGCTGGGCGCGCGCCGTCCTCGTGTCGTACGCCACCAGTCCCGCCCCTGTGAGGGCCAGGCCGCAGGCGCTGGCAGCCATGAGGACCAGCGTGAGGCGATGACGAAGCGACAGCCGAATGCGCATGCGCGAGAAAACCCGCTATCCCGTGTATCGGCGGGCATGGTCACAGGCGTGAGCGCCCCAGTTGCGGCTGGCGAATCGGCCCCGGGCAGCCGATTGCTAGGGCGACCGGGCCTGCCCGGCCCACGATGCCCGTGTCTTCCGGTCTCGCCACCCGTTCGATCTGCAGGTCCGTGCTGGTCGTCGCGATGCTCGCGGGCCTGGCGCTGGGCACCGGCGCGCACGACCTCGGCGAGCGGCAGCTCAAGGCCGAGATGATCGTCAGGATGCTCCGGCTGGTGAGCTGGCGCACGGCGCCGGCCGCCGACGCGACGGCGCCCCTGACCGTCCTGGTCATCGGCGACCCCGCCCTCGCGGATGCGCTCCGCGAGGCCGCCCAGGGGCAGCGCGTCGACCGCCGCCCGCTCGCCATCGCTGGTGTGGCGACCATCACCCAGCTTCCAGCGGTGCCGCCCGCCGTGGTGGTCCTCGCGGCCTCGCAACGCGCCTCGGCCCCGGCGCTGATCCGGAGCGTGGAACCCAAGGGTGTGCTGACGATCGGCGACGGCGAGGGCATGGGCCAGGCCGGGCTGGTCATCGGTGTCTACGTCGACGGCGACCGCATCCGCTTCGACGCCAACACGGCCGCCGCCGCCCGTGCCGGCCTGTCGCTCAGCTCCCATCTCCTTCGTCTCGCTCGCATCGTCGGGTGATTGCCATGCTGCGTCCCTCCCTCCTCCTCCTGCTTCTCTGCCTCGCGACCAACCCGGTCCTCGCACAGGCACCGTCCCCGCCCGGCAGCCCGCCGGATCCGGTGCCCGGCGACGCGCTCACCGGCCCGTCGCTCGAGGAGCTGATGACGATCAAGGTCGACACCGTGTCGGGCGCGGCCAAGCGCGAGCAGCTCGTCACCGAGGCCCCCTCGTCGGTGACGGTGGTCACCGCCCAGGAGATCGCCACGTACGGCTGGCGCACGCTCGCCGAGGTGCTGCGGGCGACGCGCGGCTTCTACGTGACCTACGACCGCAACTACGCCTACCTCGGGGCGCGCGGCTTCGGGCGGCCGACCGACTACAACAACCGTGTCCTCTTCCTGATCAACGGACACCGGCTCAACGACAACGTGTTCGACGCGGTCGGCATCGGCACCGACTTCCCCGTCGACATCCAGCTCGTGGACCGCATCGAGATCATCCGCGGCCCGGGCTCGGCGCTGTACGGCACCAGCGCGTTCTTCGCCGTGGTCGACGTCATCCTGAAGAAGGGCGCGGCCCTCGGCGGCGTCGAGGGCAGCGTCGAGAGTGCCAGCCTCGGGACCTGGCGGGCGCGCGGCTCCTTCGGCACCTCCGACGAGCGTGGCCACGACCTGCTCCTGTCGGTGTCGCACCTGACCAGTGATGGCGCGGCCGCGCTGCGCTATCCCGAGTACGACGACCCGATCACCGGCCCCGGCATCAGCGTCGGCGCGGACGGTGATCGCGCCAGCACGATGTTCGGCAGCGTCCGCCTGGGGGGACTCGCCATCGAGGGCGCCGTCAGCGAGCGCGAGAAGCACCTGCCGACCGGCGCGTGGGGCACGGTGCTGAGCGAACCGGGCTCGCAGACCATCGACAGCCGCGCCTGGGCGGGCGCCACCTGGCGCGGCGACGTGGGCGCCACGGCGCTGACCGTGCGTGGCTTCTACGACCACATGCGGTACGAGGGGGCCTACGTGAGTGAGGACTCGGCCTACACCGAGTTCGCCGGCGGCGACTGGCTGGTCGGCGAGATCACGGCCTCGCGCACGCTGTCGTCGCGGCATCGCCTGACCTACGGCTCCGAGTACCGCGAGCACCTCCGCCAGATGCAGGTGATCGACGAGGGGGCCGGCCCGTTCGAGGACAACCACCGGTCGCGGCAGCTGGGCCTCTACGTGCAGGACGAAATCCGGCTCGGTGGCAAGGTGAGCGCGGTGCTGGGCGCACGGGCGGACTACTGGACCCTCGACGGTTGGAGCGCCCACCCGCGCCTCGGCCTCGTGGTGCGCCCCGACGCCGACACGGCCCTCAAGCTGCTGTACGGCGGCGCCTATCGTGCCCCCAACGCCTACGAGCGCTTCTACACGCAGGACGGCTTCCTCGCCAATCCGGCGCTGAAGCCGGAGACCCTGCGCACCAGCGAGGCGGTGGTCGAACGTTACGTGGGCGGCAGGCTCCGGCTGTCGGCGTCCGCGTACGTCACCCGCATCGATTCGCTGATCTCGCAGGTCGCGCTCGACGACGAGCTCGCGACCTCGGCCAATGCCTCGTCGGCCCACGCCGTGGGCGGCGAGTTCGAGGCCGAGCGCCGCTGGGTCAACGGGCTCCTGATGCGCGGCAGCCTGGTGCTGCAGGACGTGGATGCCCCCCCGACGCACGTGCGGCTGTCGAACTCTCCGGGGACCCTCGGGCTGTTCCGGATGGAGACGCCGGTCGGCACGCGCCGGGCCACGCTCGCGCTCGACTGGCAGTACGTGGGCGAGCGGATCACCGACCTCGGCGCGACGGCCGACGCCTACGCGCTGACCAACCTGACGCTCCGTGTCACGCCACGCGGCATGCGCGGCGCCATCGCGGCCTCGGTGTACAACCTGTTCGATACGGCCTACGCCGATCCGGTCGGCGCGGAGTTCCGCCAGGAGCTGATCGGCCAGGACGGGCGGACGTTCTCGGTGCGGTTCACGGTGGGCTTCTAGCAGGTGGCTGACACAGCCAGCCACCTCTATTCAGAATTCACGATTCAGAATGGAGGGCTGCGATTCCGTTGAAGATCGGCGCCCTCTCCAGTCAGCGCTCTGAATCGTGAAGGACTGGGCCGAGCTCTTCAGCGCCCTGCCAGGGCAGCCCGGCCCGGGCGGTCGCTCGAGCGATCAGAACCGCACGTCGATGCCCACCCAGGCCGCGCGGGGTGCCCCCGGGCTCACGAAGCGGAACTCGTCGTCGTACGGCTCGCCGAGGAGTTCGGCATCGCCGAGCGTACCGAACGTCGCGTAACCCGTATCGAACAGGTTGGTGAGGGTGGCGACCAGCGACAGGCGCCGGCCCAGCCGCCACCGGGCCTGCGCGTCGACCGTCATGAACCCGGGGATCGTGTCGAGCAGGTTGGCCTCGTCGCCGCGCAGGTACTGGCCCGACTGCGCACGCCACTGGACGGCCACGTCGAGCGAGGACACCGGGCGGGCCGCGACCATCGCCCGCGCGAGGTGCCGCGGCACGCCGGGCAACGTGTCGCCATCCGCGACCGCCAGTTCGCCGCCATCGGCCTCGGGATGAAGGGGGCTGGGCACCGCGAGGTCGGCGCCGTACGTGGCGCGCTGGAACGCGTAGCTGCCAGACAGGGTCAGACCGGCGACGCGCCAGTCGGCGGCAGCCTCGACGCCCTGACGGCGCGTCCGCTCGATGTTCTCGAAGTGCCCCGTCCCGCGAAGCCGTCCGCTGCTGACGAAGATCAGGTCATCGCGCACGCGCGTCGCGTACGCAGCCAGGCTCCAGCTGCCCCGGGCCGCCTGCCCGCGCGCCCCGGCCTCGAGGGTGCTCGCCACCGGCATCGCCAGCGGCGGATCGGAGACGAACGCGTTGGGCAGCCGGCAGGGGTCCTCGGGGTCGGCGCACGTCAGCTCGACCGGCGTGGGCACACGCGAGGCCTGCGACACGCCCGCAAAGAGATTGAGCCGGTCGGTGGCATCCCAGGTGACGCCGGCCGACGGGTTGAGCCGCGCGAACGCGTGGTCGCCGTTCAGGTCGTCGCCGAGACGATCGCGGAGGACGACCGACGACCAGTTGGCGCGCGCCGACGCCGTCACGTGCACACGCGGCGTCAGGTCGACCGTGTCGCTCACGAACACCGACACCGTCCGCGTGCGCGCGTCGAGCCCGACCGCCGCCTCCGGATCGAGGATGCCGGTGCCGATGACTTCGCGCGCGTCGGTGAGGACACCGTCCTCGGCTTCGAACGCGAACCCACTCTCGGCGGCGTCGACCGACACGCCGAAGGTCGCGTGCTGCGTCCGGCCGGCCAGCGGCGCCGTCCACACGAGCTGGGCCATCAGGCCCCCCGCCAGGCTGTCGGTACGGCTACGGTTCAGCACGCCGCCGCCCTCCTCTTCCTCCTCCTCCTCCTCGTGCCCGCCGTCGTCATCGTCATCGTCGGCGGCGTCGCCGTTGAGCGTCCGGAGACGCGTATCGCGCACCGAGGCCATCGCCTCCAGCCTCAACGTCGGCGAGAACAGGTGGTCGGCCCGGCCGTTGACGGCGACCAGGTCGTGGTCGGTCCGGTCGGGATGCGTGAACACGGCCGTGGGCTCGTCTGCGAGCAGCGCCTCGGGGGCGGTGCCGTTGCCGGTCAGGTCGTTGCTGGCCACCGTCGACGCCACGTAGGCCATCGTCGAGGCTCCACGCCAGGAGCCTTTGCCGAAGACGCGACGCAGCGCGGACGGGGAGTAGTCACGCCACCCCTGCTCGTCGAGCCACGACCCGGCCATGAAGCCCGCCCACGGGCCGCGGGCGCCCCCCAGTTCGCCGTCGCCGCGGGCCCGCCCGAACGATCCGCCCGAGAGCGACACGCGGCCGCCAGGCGCCGAGAAGCCGTCGCGGGTGCGTGCCGAGATGGCGCCGCCGAGCGCATTCAGCCCGAAGAGCGGGTTGGACCCGGGCATCACGTTGATGGTCTCGAGGGCGGCCGGCGGCAGCGCATCCCAGTTCATCACGTCGCCGAACGGCTCGTTGACGCGCATGCCGTCCACGTAGACGGCCAGCCCTTCGGAGGCGCCGAGGAGCGGCGACGCCGTGAAGCCGCGAAAAATCACGTCTGGCTGGAAGAGGCCGCCCTGCGCCTCGCTCGCCTGCAATGTGGTGAGTCCCTGCGTGAGCAGCGCGGCGAGGTCGGTGACCGGGCCAGGCGCCGTCCGCGCGTCGATCACCTGCACATTGGCCGGCAGGTGGGTCCGCGGCACGCCCGAGCCGTGCAGCGGCGTCACGGCGACCACGTCGACGGTCTCGGCGGCCCTGGGCGCCTTCGGCGATGGGGCCCCAGGCGCAGTCGGGTCGGACGGCGGTCGCGGCACCTGCGCGGACGCGAGCGCCGGGAGGAACACGAGCATGGCCGCGAGTGCAAGGCGCATCCGTTGATTCTAGCCACTCCCGCAGTGGCGCACGACCGGGAAACGTGTCACCCTTTTCAGTCGTACACGCGTCGATAGCCACGACAGGATCGGGCGCCCACGCGGCTGCCCGGGTCCAGGGAGACACGGACACATGAGAGTTGGGTCAGCATGGGTCGCCGCGGCGGCGATCGGGGTGGCGCTGTCGGTGAGCGTCCGCGCCACCGAAGGGCCGCATCAGGCGCCGGCGCAACCGCCGGTCATCGAAGGTCACGGGGGGCCGCCCCCGGCAGGGGCGCCGGCGCCGCAAGCCCCGGCCACCACGCCGGCGCCCCGCCCCGCGGGCGGCCCGGGTGGGCCAGGCGGGCCCGGCGGCGGGCAGGGACGCTTCCCGGCCCAGCAGCGCCCGAAGGGCAATCCCGACGTGATCCAGCGCGGCCGCGGCATCTTCGCGGGCGCCTGCGGTCCCTGCCACGGCGCCGACGCGCGCGGCGGACAGCTGGGCGGGCCGAACCTGCTTCGCTCTGAACTGGCCCTGAACGACAAGGCCGGCGAGCTGCTGTATCCGGTCATCAAGAACGGGCGGCCCGGGACGCAGATGGTGGCGAGCCCGCTGCCCGACGAGGACATCCGTGCGGTCATCGCCTTCGTGCACGACCTGCAGAGCAAGATCGGCGGCCAGGGCAACCCGCCCCCCGGCGAGGAAGTGAAGCTGGACATCCTCGTCGGCGACGCCAAGGCCGGCGCGGCCTACTTCACCGCGAAGTGCGCCAGCTGCCACTCGGCCACCGGCGACCTCGCAGGCCTGGCGACGCGGTACGCCGACCCGAAGCAACTGCAGAACGTGTGGGTGTCGGGCGGTCGCGCCATCGCGCGCGGCGGTGGCGTCATGCGGCCGGCAGGCGGGACGCCGCGGGCGTTCACGACGGCCACGGTCACGCTGCCGTCGGGCGAGAAGGCCGCGGGCCGGCTGCTGCGCATCGACGACTTCTCGGTGACGATCGCGCAGGCCGACGGTTCGCCGCGCACCTACCGCCGCAACGGCGACACGCCGAAGGTGGAGATTGCCGATCCGCTCGAGGGCCACATCGCGCTGCTGCGCGTGCTGACCGACGCCGACATGCACAACGTGACGGCCTACCTGGTGACGCTGAAATGAGAACGCCCCGCCTGATCCTGACGATGTCCCTGCTGGCCCTGCCGATCGTGCTGGCGGGCCAGGGGCCGGCGCCGACCACGGCGCCCGCACCCTCGCTCGACCCGAAGCGCCTCGTGCAGCCGCTCGGCGAGGACTGGCCGACGTACTCCGGTGACTACACCGGCAAGCGCTTCAGCCCGCTCACGCAGGTCGATCGCACGAGCGTCAAGCGCCTCTCGCTGGCCTGGACGGCCAGGCTCACGGCCGGCACTGGCGCCGGCGGTGGCGGCGGCCGCTTCCGCTTCGGCGGTGGCGCGCCGGTGATCGTCGGCGGCAACGGCCCCGACAACCTGCCCGCCGTGCCGGCCAACGTCAAGGGCACGCCGCTGATGGTCAACGGCACCCTCTACGTGACGACGCCCGACAACACCTGGGCGATGGATGCGCGCGACGGCCGCGAGCTCTGGCACTACTTCTGGCGCACCAAGGGCAGCACGCCGATCGCCAACCGCGGCGTCGGCATCTGGCGCGACTACCTGTACTTCGTCACCCCCGACAACTTCTTCGTGTCGCTCGACGCGAAGACGGGCAAGGAACGCTGGAACAAGGAGCACGCCGACTTCGACCAGCAGTACTTCTCCACGATGGCGCCCATCGTCGTCGACAACCACCTCCTCCTCGGCACCGGCAACGACATCGACTCGCCCGGCTACATCCAGTCGTTCCATCCCGAGACCGGCGAGGTGCAGTGGCGCTTCTACACCGTGCCGATGAAGCAGGGCGATCCCGGCCTCGACACGTGGCCGAACCTCCAGTCGGCCAAGTACGGCGGCGGCCACCCCTGGCTGCCGGGCGTCTACGACCCGGAGACGCGCCTCTACATCTTCGGCACCGGCAACCCGATCCCGGCCTACACGGCGGGCCGCGGCGAGGGCGACAACCTCTACACGTGCTCGCTCGTGGCGGTGAACGTCGACACCGGCAAGATGGTCTGGGCCTTCCAGACCTCGCCGCACGACATGCACGACTGGGACTCGGCGCAGACGCCGATCCTGTTCGAGGGCATGGTCAACGGGAAGATGCGCAAGCTGGTGTCGACGGCCGCGCGCAACGGCTACTTCTTCACGATCGACCGCGTGACCGGCGAGCACCTCGTCACGACGAAGTTCGGCGGCGACGCCAACTGGGCCAAGGAGATCGACAAGAAGGGCGCCGTGCGCCGCAACCCGGTGAAGGACCCGACGGTCCCGGGCGCGCTCACCAACCCGACCTCGGGCGGCACGATCAACTGGGAACCGCCGGCCTACTCGCCGCTCACCAAGCTGTTCTACGTGACCGAGCGCAACGGCTACTCGATCTACTACCTCACCGATCCCGACCCGCGCGGCTCCATGGGCCTCGGCGGCAAGGAGGAGGTCGCGGTCGGCAGCACGGGCAACTTCCTCACGGCCATCGACCCGACCACCGGCAAGGTGGCGTGGCGCCGGGCCTACCCCAGCACCACCGGGGCGGGCGGGGGCGGCGGCGGGTTGCTGGCCACGGCGGGCAACCTGGTGTTCGCCGGTGACGCCGGCGGCAACTTCGTGGCCTACGACGCCGAGACGGGCAAGCCGCTCTGGCACTCGCGCATCGGCAACGTGAGCAACGCGGCCATCAGCTACATGCTCGACGGCCGGCAGCACATCCTCGTCGCCGCTGGCGACACGCTGTACGCCTTCGCGCTGTACGAGTAGGGCTCCCCAGGTGTAGCCGTCGGCCTTGGCCGACGGTCGACCTGAAGGTCGACCGCCACGGATCGATCGGTTCGTGGGCGTCGACCTTCAGGTCGACGCCTCCCTCCCCTACCTCTTCTTCAACACCTTCCGCGCGTTGTCGCGGTACACCTTCCGCAGGATCCCGTCCGGCAGGCCGAAGCCGTGATACGGCCAGTGGTACAGCCGCAGGGTCTCCAGGTAGAAGTGCTCGTCCTCGGTCTCGAGGATGCGGAACGTCGAGCGATACATCTCGGCCTCGGTGCCCATGTCGGTGCCGTACAGCAGGCGATCCTGGTACTTCTCGTAGAACTTCCGCATGGTGCGCGGGATCGGCGACGTCTCGCCGAAGCGCGCCGCGATGTCGGCGTAGAGGTTGGGTGACGCGTCGAGCATCCTGGCCAGCATCGACAGGTCCGACGTCGTGTTGGCGAAGTGACAGGCGATGAACGTGGTGCGCGGGTGCTTCTTCACCGCGCGGGCCAGCGTCGCAATCACCTCGTCGTGGCCGAGCACCGCCGGGTCGGCCGGAATCTTCCACTTGAAGGCGTTCATCAGGCCGTCGTTGGACGAGTCCATGGCTTCGTACATCCACTGGTCCTCGCCGACGTGGATGTTGACCGGCAATCCGAGGTCGGCCAGCTTCTCGAAGATCGGATCCATGCGCGGGTCGTCGACGTGCATGCCGCCGGAGTTGCGCAGGCCGCGCCCCTTGTCGCTCAACTCGCCGACGCCGCGGACGCCGAGCTTCACGCCGCGCTCGAGTTCGGCGATGACGCGAGCGGCAAAGTCCGGCTGGTCCGCACCACTCAGGTCGAGGCCCGACCAGACCTCGAAGCGCCCTGGATGCGCCGAGAACAGCGCGATGGCGTCGTCGAGTCGCTTGCCCGTGCCACCGACCATGACGATGGTCTTCTCGATGCCCACCTCGTCCATCGTCTTCACCCACGCGGCCACCGCCTCGGGGGTCTGCACGTACGCATGCGAGTGGATGTCGATGACGGGGAACTTCGCCTTCGGCACGAGGGTCTGGGGGATGCGATAGATGGACGTCGGACGGTAGTCCTTCAGCAGCAGCTGATCCGGCGGCGTGGGAGGCGCGGGTGACTGGGCAAGGGCTCCGGCGACGGTCGAGACCATCGCGGAGGCCGCAAGGAGGAGGCGCAGGCGGGTCAGCATGGCCGCCATTATTGTCGAGGCGCGATCACGGCGGGGTGGGACACCCCGCCCTACCTCTGTAACAATGCGCGGATGAGGATTTCCTTCTCATCCGCCTCCCCGCTTCTGGCCGTCGCCGTGTTCGCGCTGGCGGCCGCCTGCGGCCGGGCCCCCGAACCAGCGGCCGAGCGCACACCGGCGCCGCCTGCCGCGGCCCCCACAGCGCCCGCGGCCCCGAGGCTGTACGTCTCGAACGAAACGCAGGGGCAGGTGCTGGTCATCGATCCCGTCACCCGACAGGTGCTGGAACGCATCTCGGTCGGCAAGCGCCCCCGGGGGCTCAAGCTCTCGAAGGACGGCACGAAGCTCTATGTCGCCCTCTCGGGCTCGCCCATCGCGCCGCCCGGCGTCGACGAGTCCACCCTGCCGCCGCCCGATCGCTCCGCCGACGGCGTGGGCGTCATCGACCTCACGACACGCACGGTGGCGCGCCGCTACGACAGCGGCCAGGACCCGGAGAGCTTCGACCTGTCGCCCGACGGACGCACGCTGTACGTCTCCAACGAGGAGACGGCCGAGATGACGGTGCTCGACCTCGAGTCCGGCGCGATCAAGGCTCGCGTCAAGGTCGGCGAGGAACCCGAGGGCGTCACCGTCAGCCCGGACGGCCGCACCGTGTGGGTGACCTGCGAGGAAGAGCACGAGATCGTGGGCGTCGACACCACGACGCTGAAGGTGATCGGCCGCGTCAGGACCGCCAAGCGGCCGCGCACCATCGTGTTCACGCCCGACGGCGCGATCATGTTCGTGACCGGCGAGTTCGGCTTCGCCGTGTCGGTGGTGGATGCCGCGACCAGGAAGGTCGTGAAGACCATCGACCTGCCGGCCGGCGAGGACGGCAAGCTGCCCGCGCGCCCGATGGCGGCGGTCCTCTCGGCCGACGCGAAGACGCTGTATGTGTCAAACGGTCGAGGCCGATCGGTGTCGGCCATCGACGTGGCCACCCGGACGGTCACGCGCACGTACGCCGAAGTCGGCGAGCGCCCGTGGGGTCTCGGCCTGAGCCCCGACGGCCGCACGGCCTACACCGCCAACGGCCCGGGCGCGGACGTCTCGCTGCTCGACCTCACCTCGGGAACCGTCACCAAGGTCGCGACCGATGGGAGTCCGTGGGGGCTCATCGTCGGAGCAACTCGCTGAGCGAGAGGACATGCGTGCCCGTGAAGGCTTTCTCCTGGTCGTCGTCGCCGTCGCGCTCGCGGCGGCTCGTCCCGTGACCCTGCCCGCCCAGGCGCCGCCCCCCGCGGCCGCCGAGACGTGGCGCTTCGACCGGCTCGACCGCGTGGGCGATCGAGCCGTGACACGGCTGGGCGAGCCTCGCCTCGTCGACTCGCCGCTCGGCACGGTGGTCGAGTTCGATGGCGTGGACGACGCGCTGATGGTGGAGGGACATCCGCTGGCCGGCGCGGAGACGTTCACGTGGGAGGCCGTGTTCCGGCCCGACGGCGGCGCGCGCGAGCAGCGCTGGTTCCACCTGCAGGAAGACGGATCGGACAACCGCCGGCTGTTCGAGATCCGCGTCGCGGGCGAGGAGTGGTTCCTCGACGCCTTCGCCTTCAGCGACGGCAAGGAAAAGGCGCTCATCAATCGCCAGGCGCTGCACCCGGTGGGACGCTGGTACCACGTCGCCGCCGTGTACGACGGCACGACATTCAGCAGCTACGTCGATGGCGTGAAGCAGCTCGACTTCCCGCTGGAGATCGCGCCGCTGAAGGCCGGCCGCACGTCGGTCGGCGTGCGCATCACGCTGGTCAACTACTTCAAGGGCGCGATCCACTCCGCCCGCTTCACGCGGCGTGCGCTCGCACCCGCGGAGTTCGAGGGCAGACAGCGGTAGGGCGGCGTGTCCCACGCCGCCGCTGTGAATGGCGGCGCGGTGGGACACCGCGCCCTACCTGTGAGGCATCGCGGCATTGTCACGGCGCGAGTTGCTCGGCCAGGCCGAGCAACTCGCGCTCATACGCGAACACGCCGGGCAGGCCGCCAGTGTGCATGAACAGCACCTGCTCGCCGTCGCGGAAGTGGCCCTCGCGCGCCAGGCCGATGAGGCCCGCCATGATCTTGCCGGTGTAGACGGGATCGAGGATCACGCCTTCCGTGCGCGCGAGCCACTGCGTCGCCTCGACCATCCTCGCGTTCGGCACGGAGTACTTCGGCTGCCAGTAGCCGCCGACGCACCGCACGGCCTCGCGCGGCACGGTGACTCCGGTGCCGAGCAGGTCGTGGACGGCCTGTGCCTCCTTCAGCACGAGCGGCACCTGGTCGTCGGGATCGCGACTCACGCCGATGCCGGTCAGGACGGTGTCGTAGCGATGCCCGACGACGCCCGCCAGCATGCCGCCGTGCGTGCCTGAACTGCCGGAGCCGACGATGACCTGGTCGAAGCGCACGCCCATGTCGAGGCTCTGCGCCATCAGTTCCTGCACGCAGGCGACGTAGCCGAGTCCGCCGATGGCGTTCGACCCGCCGCCGGGAATGATGTAGCCCTTCCGTCCCTCCGAGGCGAGCGTCCCGAGTTCCCGCTGCATCTCGGCGGCCATGTCGGTACCCGCCGGCACCACCCGGATCGACTCGACGCCCATCAACCGGAACAGGAAGTGGTTGCCGCTCGCATCCTCGCGAAAGCTGTGCGGCACGCGCTCCTCGATCACGAAGCGGCACCGCAGCCCTTCCTTCACGGCGGCCGACAGCGTGATGCGGCAGTGGTTGCTCTGCGGCGCGCCACATGTCACGAGCGTGTCGGCGCCCTGCGCCAGCGCGTCGGCCACGAGGAACTCGAGCTTGCGCGTCTTGTTGCCACCGGGGAACAACCCGAGCATGTCGTCGCGCTTGATCCAGATGTCGGGGCGATGGCCCGCCGGGCACTGCTCGGCCAGCGCCGCCGTGAAATGCGGCAGCCGCTCGATGGGTGTGGGCCCCTGGGTGTACCGACGACGAGGGAAACGCGACAAGTCCATGGCACGACACCTTACCGCACGCAGGGGCTGGGCGAGCCGAGCGTCGACGCCCACGAACGGAACACCGGGTACCGGGTGCCGGGTACCGGGTTCGGGCGTCAGGCTGCCTGCAGCCCGTACGCCCGTAGCCTGCCCTTGCGACTGCCGACTGTCGACTACCGGTTCTTGCTGACCTCACTGCCGACCGCCGACTGCCGACTGCCGTCCCCCGTACCCGGTACCCCGTACCCGGTACCCGGCCCTCCCTGTCATATGACACCTGCCGTGCTTGCACGGCGCGCGCATGGCGACGAGGATGTCGACATGTCGCGACGACACGAGCGAATGGCGAAGTGTGGCGGGGGGCGTCGTATGTGCGCCTGTTGTTGCCCCACCATGCTCCTGCTTCCGTGCCTCGTCGAGACCACGTGCTGATGCCCCGTCCCTGAGACCGTCAGCCATCGTTGCCGCCGCAGCCCGGGAGTACCCCTTCCGGGCTTTCGTGTATCTGCGGCCATCGGTGTCTCCCGGGGCCGCGCTTCAGGACATTCCCATGCGACCAGTGGACCTTCGCGCTCTTGGCACGACGCGCCGCGACACGTCGGACCACGCCGCGCCCCCGAGTACTCCCATGGCCCACGCACACGACCTGCAGGATCTGGACGCCACGGCCTCCACACTCGAGGCCCTCGACCTGCCCGGCCGACTGCGACTGGTGGCAGAACGCTACCCCGGCGCCGTCGCGTTCTCGACATCACTCGGCCAGGAAGATCAGGTGATCACCGATGCGATCTGGACGCACGACCTGCCGATTCGCATCTTCACGCTCGACACCGGCCGCCTGTTCGAGGAGACGCACGCGCTCATCGACGCCACGCGCGAGCGCTACGGGCGCTCCATCGAGGTCTTCTTTCCCGACGCCCCAGAGGTCGAGGTGTTCGTGCGCGACCGGGGCCACAACAGCTTCCGCGCGTCGGTCGACGACAGGAAGGCCTGCTGCGAGTTGCGCAAGGTGAAGCCCCTCGCCCGCGCCCTGCAGGGCGTGCGCGTGTGGATCACCGGGTTGCGCCGCGAGCAGTCGGCCAATCGTCAGGGCATGCGCGTGCTCGAGTGGGACGAGGGCTACGGCCTGCTGAAGCTCAACCCGCTCATCGACTGGTCCCTCGACGAGGTGGTCGCCTACCTCGACGAACACGACGTGCCGGACAACCCGTTGCACGCGCAGGGCTTCGTCAGCATCGGCTGCGCCCCCTGCACGCGCGCCATCGCGCCGGGCGAAGACCCGCGCGCCGGTCGCTGGTGGTGGGAGTCCTCCAAGAAGGAGTGCGGGCTTCACCGCGTGATCGCACCGCCGAGCGCCCGGGGGACGCAGGAGCACTCATGAGCAAGCTGAACGTCGAACAGGTCAAGGCCGACAGCCACGGGCTCCGCGGCACGCTGCCCGACGACCTCGAGAGCGCCGACGCCTGCCTCAGCGAGGCCGGCAAGGTGCTCATCAAGTTCCACGGGTCGTACGAGCAGACCAATCGTGACAAGCGGGGCGCCACCGCGAAGGAATACGCCTTCATGGTGCGCAGCAAGCTGCCGGGCGGCCGGCTCACGGCCGCACAGTACCTCGCGCACGACGACATCGCCACGCGCCTGGGCAACGGTACGCTGCGCATCACGACGCGCCAGGGCATCCAGTTCCATGGCGTGGTCAAGGGTCACCTCCGCGACACGATCCGTGGCCTGAACCACGCGCTCGTCACCACCTTCGGCGCCTGCGGCGACGTCGTCCGCAACGTGATGTGCTGCCCGGCGCCTTCCAGCGACCCGCGCCGCGAGGCGGTGCAGCGCATCGCCGACCAGCTGAGCGCCGCCACGCTGCCGCGGACGAAGGCCTACCACCAGATCTGGGTCGACGGCGAGGCGATCGTCGCCGACGAGGAGGATCCGCTCTACGGCACGACGTACCTGCCGCGCAAGTTCAAGGCCGCGATCGCCTTCGCGGGCGACAACTGCATGGACATCTTCACGAACGACGCGGGGCTCATCGCGTTGTTCGACGGCGATGCGCTGGCCGGCTTCAACGTCGTGGCTGGCGGCGGCATGGGCGTGACGCACAACAAGGAGGCGACGTTCGCGCGCCTGGCCGACGTGATCGGCTTTGTGGGCCCCGAGCACGCCGTCGACGTCGTGAAGGCCATCGTGACGGTGCATCGCGACTTCGGCGACCGCACCAACCGCAAGCACGCGCGGCTCAAGTACGTGCTCGAGGAACAGGGCGTGGAGTGGTTCCGGCGCGAGTTGCAGGCGCGGGTGCCGTTCCCCATCGAACCGGCTCGCCCGATGCCGGCCTTCGTGGTACACGACCACCTGGGCTGGGCGTCGTACGCGCCCGGCCGCTGGAGCCTCGGCCTGCCTGTCGACAGCGGGCGCATCGCCGACGTGGGCGCCGTGCGGCTGCGGACCGGCATCCGCGAGGTGGTGGCGCGCGTCGGCGCCAGCGTGCAGCTGACCGCGCAGCAGAACATCCTGCTGTCGGACATCCGCGACGAGGACCGCGAGGCGGTCGAGGCGCTGCTCGACGCGCACGGCATCGTGACGGTGGACCGGATCAGCGGTGTCCGCCGCAACAGCCTGGCCTGCCCGGCCCTGCCGACCTGCGGGCTCGCCATCAGCGAGGCCGAGCGCGTGCTGCCCCGCGTGATGGGCGACATCGACACGGCGCTGGCCGACATCGGCCTGCAGGGACTCCCCCTCGTGTTCCGCATGACGGGCTGCCCCAACGGCTGCGCGCGCCCCTACGTGGCCGAGGTGGCGCTCGTCGGACGGTCGCTGGACAAGTACCTGCTCTACCTCGGCGGCAACGCCGCCGGCACGCGCCT
>NZ_JBIINP010000179.1:0-8066 GCF_044337415.1 Luteitalea sp. | reverse complement strand
CTGCCGACTGCCGACTGCCGAATTCCATGCCCTTCTACCCCATCTACCTCGACCTCCACGGGCGCCCATGCCTCGTCGTGGGCGGCGGCCCGATCGCGACGGGCAAGGTACGCGGGCTGATCGAGGCGGGAGCGCAGGTCACGGTGGTGTCGCCCGAGGCGGGCGAGGCCATCACGGCCTGGGAGGCCGAGCACGTGGTGGTGTGGCAGCGGCGGCCGTTCGAGGCGGCCGATCTGGACGGCCAGTTCCTGGTGTACGCGGCAACGGACGATCGCGACCTGAACGCGCGCATCTACCGGCTCGCGGAGCAGGCCGGGCGCGTCGCCAACGCGGTGGACGACCTCGATCACTGCAACTTCATCGCGCCGGCCATCGTTCGCGAGGGCCCCGTGCAGGTGGCCGTCTCGACCGCCGGCACCAGCCCGGCACTCGCCAAGCAGATTCGCGACCGCGTGCGCGACGAGGTGCTGACGCCGCAGACCGGCGTCCTGGCCGAGTACCTGGGGAGTTGGCGCGCCGAGGTCAAGGCGCACATCGACACCTACGAGCGACGGCAGTCCCTGTGGGAAGGCGTGCTCGAGGGCTGTGTCCCGGCGCTGGTGGCCGACGGCGACCGTGGGGCCGCCAACGCCGCCATGCGCGAGTTCCTGGCGCGCGCCGCGCGCCCATTCGATGCGGAGGCCCGCTGTGTGGTGCGGGCCGATCGGCCCGACGTCTGCCGGGCCTGCAAGGGAGTCTGACGTGAACGCAGTGCCAGCTACGGTCTATCTCGTCGGCGCAGGACCGGGCGCGCCGGATCTCATCACGCTGCGGGGCGTGAGGGCACTCGAGCAGGCCGACGTCGTGCTGTACGACCGGCTCACGCATCCGGCGCTGCTCGACCACGCGCCCGCGCATGCGCTGCGCCTCTACGCCGGACGCGCCCCCGGCGCCCCGGGCGACGACCGCCAGGAGACCATCCACGCCCAGCTCGTCGCGCACGCACGCGCCGGACGCACGGTCGTGCGCCTCAAGGGCGGCGACCCGTTCGTGTTCGGGCGCGGCGGCGAGGAGATGCTCGCGCTGGCCGAGGCCGGCGTGCCGTTCGAGGTCGTGCCCGGCGTCACCTCGTCGATCGGCGTCCCCGGCGTGGCGGGCATCCCGGTGACACACCGCGGCGCCTCGACCGCGTTCGCGGTGTTCACGGCGCACGAGGCCGAGGACGCCACCGAAGGACCGGTCGACTGGGTAGTGGCCGCGCGTGTGCCGACGGCGGTGTTCCTGATGGGCGTCGAGCGACTGCCCGTGATCGTGTCGAAGCTCATCGCGCACGGGCGTCGTGTCGACACACCCATCGCCATCGTCGAGCAGGGGACGTGCGATGCCGAGCGCGTGACGACGGGGACGCTGGGGACGATCCTGGCGCGCGCCAGGGACGTGCGTCCGCCGGCGACGATCGTGGTGGGCGAGGTGGTGGAGGTGCGGGAAGCGGTGCGGGCCCTGCAGGCGGGTCAGCCGGCGTGGCGTGTGCCGGCCGCGCTGTCGCCGCGAGCGCACCGCGGCGCGGCGGGGGCGACGGAGGTCGCCGCCCGCCGGCGCGCCTGAGGCGTTACTTCTTCGGCTTCGGATCCTTGCGCGTGATCGTGGTCAGGCGCGTCGGCTCCTGGCCGTAGATCTCGAGCTGTAGGTGGCCGTCCTTGACCGAGACGTTGGTCTGGGCGAGCAGCTTGCCCTCGCCCTTGGGGCTGCCGGGCGCGAAGCGCATCTCGATCACCGAGAACGGGTAATCGTTGGTCCGCGTCATGTTGCGGGCCGCGAAGAAGGAGATCGGCTTGTCGGTGGCGATCACGATCTGCTTGGTGCCGTCGGCCAGGGTGTTCTCGCGGGCGTACTTGAGGTCCCACCCCATGCTGTTGGGCGTGCGGATGTAACCCGTGCGCGGCTCCACATCCTGCAGCTTGTCGCGCAGCTTGTCCTGGTCGCGGCTCTTGTCGGTCGTCCCGGCCAGCATGTCGGCCAGCACCTGGCGCTCGGGGTCGGTGGACCACCGTTCGATCACGATGTCGATGCGGCCCATCATGCCGCCCTGCAGGTTCTGCCCGATCGCCTCGAACCGCACCGGGTTCTTCTTCGTCGGCTCGACCGGGGCGGTCTGCGCCTGTGCGGCCACCGCCGTCACGCTCATCGCGACGCCGAGCGCCGCCACCAGGAACTTCGTCATGCTGTACTCCTCCCCAAAAGGGCCCCACCGGTGTGGCGGGCGCTGAGACTATACCAAGCTCGACCCGGCAAATGGGCCACAGCCGCGTCCCATGACGCGGCAGCGTCCGGTAGACTGTGCCCCGCGGCTGAGCCTGAGGAGGCGTGATGAGCGTGCGGGTGGCGATCGTGGGAGCAGGACTCTGGGGCAACAACCACGCGGTGGCGCTCCGCGACCATCCTGGCTGCGAGGTGACGCTGGTGTGCGACCGCGACGCCCATCGCGCCGAGGTGGCCGCCGGCCAGTTGGGCTGTCGCTGGACGACGGAGATCGACGAAGTGGCGGCCAGCGACGTCGATGCCGTCACCGTCGCCACGCCCGACCACCTGCATGCGGCGCCGGTCATCGCGATGCTCGAGGCCGGCAAGCACGTGCTGGTCGAGAAGCCGCTGGCCACCACGGTGGCGGAGGCCAAGGCGATGGTCGACGCCGCGGCGCGGGCCGACCGGTCCCTCATGGTCGACTTCCACGCGCGCTGGCACCCGCTCTACATGGGCGCGAAGGCCTACGTGGAGCGCGGCGACCTCGGCGCGCCGGTGATGGCCTATGCGCGGCTCAGCGACACGATCCACGTGCCGACGTCGATGCTGTCGTGGGGCGCGCAGTCGGGACCGGAGTGGTTCCTCTTCCCGCACACGATGGACCTGATCCGCTGGCTGTTCCAGCGCGAGCCCGTCGAGGTGTACGCCAAGGGCACGCGCGGCGTGCTCGAGGGCCGCGGCATCCCCTGCTGGGACACCATCCAGGCGCTCGTCGAGTTCGAGGGCGGCGCCATCTGCACCTTCGAGACGTCGTGGATCCTGCCCGACAGCTTCACCAACGTCGTCGACAACCGCATCTCGGTGTACGGCGAGAAGGGCGGCCTCGAGGTGAAGAACGAGCCGTCCCTGTGGGCCTTCACCGACCGCTACCACACGCCGTTCTCGTCGACGTCGGTCACGCGCTACGGGAAGGCGTGGGGCTACCAGTACGAGCCGATCCGCTACTTCGTCGACTGCATCGCGCAGGGCGTGACACCCGAGGCCACCGGCCACGACGGCCTCGTGAACACGGCGATGATCGCCGCGACCCTGCAGTCACTCGCCGAGAAGCGCCCCGTCCGCATCGCGGAGGTGCTCGGCTGAGAAGAGCGTCGCCCCGGGGGCGACGCTCACGACCTCGCCCCCTGGGGCTTGGCGCTTGGGGCTTGAGCCTTCATCCTTTGCCCTTTGCCCTTTGAATTCTGAACTCTGAATTCTGAATCACTCGCACTACCAGCCCGTCCGATACTGCCGCGTGAGGTACTGGTTCGCGTTGGCGTCGTTGGTCACGCGCATGTTCGCCGCGTCGTAGTGGATCTTCGTGCGGGCGCGCAGCGACACCAGGCCGAGCAGCATGATCTCGTGCAGGTGCGCGGCGTAGGAGAACGGGCTCGAGAGCGTGTCCTGCCCCTTGATGGCACGGATCCAGTTCATCTCGTGTGCCTGATGCGGGACGCGCGCCAGTCGCTCCTTCGGGGCCCCCGTCGCGTTATGGAGGGTCGACGGCAGCAGCCGCGGCGGCATGCCCTCGTTGCAGAGCAGCTTCCCCTTCGTGCCGATGTAGAGGATGCCGCCCGAGGCCACGAGCTTCGCCTCGCCCCCGAGTTCCTCCGGCGTCGGCGGCATGAACCCGCCGTCGTACCACGTCAGGCGCACCGCCTTCCGCGCACCCTTCGCCGGGAAGTCGTAGTGCGTCATCGTCGCCAGCGGGAACGTCAGGTCGTTGAACGGCGTCGACGTCGTCTCGACGGTGGTCGGCAGGTCGAGGTCGAGCGCCCACACCGGGAAGTCGATCAGGTGCGCGCCCATGTCGCCGAGCGCGCCCTGGCCCCAGTCCACCCAGCCACGCCAGTTGAACGGATGGTAGAGCGGGCTGTACTCCACCGCCTGGGCCACGCCGAGGAACAGATCCCACGAGAGCGTGGACGGCGGCGGCGCAACGCTGGCCAGCGTGCTGACGCCCGCCTGCGTCAGTGACTGCTGGCTGATGCGTCCCGCCCGCTGCTCGGCGGTGAGGGTCGTGGGGCGCGGGATGCCCTGCGGCCAGATCGGCCGGTTGGTCCACACGTGCACCTGCGTGACGTCGCCGATGACGCCGGAGGTGATGTAGTCGACGCCGCGCCGGTTCTCGTCGGCCGAGTGCCGCTGGTTACCGCACTGGGCCTGCACCTTCGTCTCTGCCGCCCGCTTCGCGAGCTGGCGCGCTTCCGACACGCACCACGCCATCGGCTTCTGCACGTACACGTGCTTGCCGAGATCCATCGCGGCGAGCGCAATCGGCGCGTGCATGTGGTCGGGCGTGGCGACGATGACCGCGTCGATGTCCTTCTGCTGCTCGAACATCTTGCGGTAGTCGGCGTACTTGCGGATGCGCGACGCCGAGGCGTTGAACCTCTGCAGGTTGGCCGCGGCATCGTCGGCCGCGAACCGCGCGTTGGCGGCCTGCTGCGCCTTGGTGATGCCCCAGTCCTGCCAGGCGCCCCAGCCCGCCGGCGGCGGCCGGTTGCCCTGCCGCGGTCCTGCCGAGACGCCCGGCCCACCCTCCTGCGCCCACCGCGCGATGCGCGCGTCGAGCAGCGCCATGTCCACGTCGCAGAAGGCCACGACGTTCTGGCTCATCACGCCGCGCGTGTTGCTGGCGCCCATGCCGCTGACGCCGACGACGGCGACGTTGACGAGGTCGCTCGGCGCCTGCAGGCCGCGCCCGAGCACGTGGCGCGGGACGATGCTGACGGCCGCGCCGGCGGCCGCCGAGGAGATGAACTGACGACGCGAGACGCCGCGATTGGAGTCGTGATGGTTGGCCATGATGTCAGCGCTCTCAGGAGCCGGCGAGGATCAGGTCGAGCCGACGGTTGCGTTCCTCGAAGGGAATGTCGCCGTTGCTCTCGATGGTCATCCAACCGTCGTACTTGATCGACTCGAGGGCCTGTCGCAGCACCGGCCAGCGGACGCTGCCCTCGCGGATGTTGACCGAGCGGCCGCGACCGTCCGGGTCGGCCGGATCGAGCAGGTAGTCCTTCACGTGCACCTTGGCGAGCAGGTCGCCGAGCGTGAGGACCCACTGCTCGGGCGGCGCAAACCGCACGTGGTTGCCGATGTCGTAGTAGGCCTTCACCCACGGGCTCTTGAACGAGGCCACGAAGTGCCGGAAGATCTCCGGCTTCACCCACAGATTGTTGCTGACGTTCTCGAGCGCGATCACGACACCGGTCTTCTCGGCGGTCGGGATCAGGCGGTTCACCCACTCGCGCGACGTGTCGGTGGCGTGGTTGTGGGCCTTGATGTAGTCGGCGTACGGCGCGTTGTCGCCCACCACGACCTTCGTGATGTGGCCGGTCGCCTCGTCGAAGCGGATCTGGAACTCCCACGGGCGCGGGATGCGGAACGTCGGGCCCACCGGGGTGCCCGGGCGCTTCGGTCCCGCGCCCTGCCCGCCGATGCGGCAGGGCACGAGCAGCACGGTCTCGGCGCCGAAGGCCTGCGCGGTCCGCAGCGCCGCCTGGCTCTCGGCGAAGGTGCGATCCACCTCGCTGCGGTCGGCATTGTTGAACTCGGCCCAGCCGTAGAGCACCGAGTGGATCTTCATGCCCAGCTTGTCGGCGGCCTCGCGCATCTTCGCCGCCTGCGCCTCCGGGATGACGCGGCCCTCGACGCCATCGAACCCGGCATCCTTCATCCGCTTCAGGTCGTCTTCGGTCGGCTCCGCGATGAGTGCCTTGCGCAGCTTCGTGCTGAACGCGAGCGACGAAACCGGTGGCGGGGGCGGCTGCGCCGCGCGGCCCGTGGGCGGCGCTTGAGGCGCGGGTGCCTGGGCAGCGGCAGCGTCGGCGCCAAGGCCGAGCCCTGCGGCAAGGCCTGCAGACGACGAGAGGAAGTCACGACGATTCATGGGCGGCTCCGGAGGGAGGGCGGTCCGGGTACGGGGACCGCAGGAGTGGCTGTCACGGTGCGCACATCATATCCACCCGCGACCTCGACACGCGTTGCGCGCCGATCCCGTAGGATGGTCGCCATGTCGCTGCCCCGTCGTGCGGTCCCCTCGATCGCCGTCGCCATCGTCCTGTGCTCCACGCTCCTCGGCGTGGGGCTGGCCGCCAGGCAGGACCCGGCCAGGCGCGTGCCGCTGCGTGGCATCTACGGCGGCGTCCCGCAGGAGATCCTCGACAGCGGCCGATCGCTGCGCGACTTCGGCGTCGACGCCGTGTGGCTGGGGTCGGGCAGCGTCACCGCCGAACGACTCGCGCTGCTGCGCGCCCATGGCGTGCAGGTGTATGCCGAGTTCAACACCCTGCACGTCGCCGAGTACCTCAAGACACATCCCGACGCGGCTCCGGTGGGCCCCGACGGCGAGGTGAGTCCCCCACCCGACGGTTGGCAGGGTATCTGCCCGACACACGACGCCTATCGCGCAGAGCGGATGCAGGCGTTCAGGACGCTGCTCACGCGGTTCGCCATCGACGGCGTGTGGCTCGACTACCACCACGCGCACGCGAGCTGGGAACAGGCCACGCCGAACATGCCCGACACCTGCTTCTGCGCGCGGTGCCTCGGCCGCTTCCAGCAGGCCATGGGCATCACGCTCCCGGCCGTCTCGACCCGCGAGCGCGCTGCCCTGCTTCTTTCCACGCACCGTGAGGCATGGGTCCGCTGGCGGCTGGGCGTGTTCACCGACTGGGTGCGGGAGTTCGACGCCATCCGCGACCAGGTGCGCCCCGGCGCGCTCCTGGGCACGTTCCACAATCCGTGGAGCGACGAGGACATGAACGGCGCACGCCTGCGCTCGCTCGCCATCGACCTCCGCGCCCAGGCCGCCTACGTCGACGTCTTCAGCCCGATGCCCTATCACGCGCGCTTCGGGCACGCCGACGATCCCGCCTGGGTGTCGCGGCAGGTGCGCTGGCTCGGGCAGTACCTCGGGATCGAGGGCAGGCCGGGTGAGCGCCATCGCATCTGGCCGATCGTGCAGATCTCCGACTGGGGTACCCCCGTCCCGCTCTCGCAGGTCGAGACGGTGCTGACCGAGGGCGCGCGCGCCCCGTCGACCGGGGTGATGGTGTTCGCCTGGGGCGGGCTGCGGTCGAGCCCTGAGAAGATCGAGGCCATCGGCAGGACCTTCCGCGCCATGGGAGCCGGACAATGACCCACCACCTCGCCACTCGCACCACCGATATCGGCCCTGTCGTCGAGCGTGAACTCGCGCGCACCGGCGGGCTGCTCCGCCTGGCGCCCTGCTGGGTGCCCCGCCGCTTCGTGCGGCCCGGACAGCGGCTCAAGCTGCACCCGGACGACCTGTACGCGTTCGGCCTCGACCGCGGCGGCATCGACGAACGCTGGCTCGGCTCCACCGTGGAGGCCATGAATCCCGGCCGTCGCGACGACGAGGGCCTGTCGTACGTGGTGATCGGCACCGAGCGTGTCCTGCTGCGCGAGGCCATCGCCGAGTGCGGCGCCGCCATCGTCGGCGACGCGACGTGGCAGCGCTACGGCCGCTGGCCGGTGTTCTCGAAGTTCTTCGACAACCGGGGGCCGATCCCGCACCACATGCACCAGGACGCCGCGCAGGCGGCGCTCGTGGGGCGCGAGGCCAAGCCGGAGGGCTACTACTTCCCGCCGCAGATGAACCTGCGCGCCAACGACTTTCCGTACACGTTCTTCGGGCTGGCGCCGGGCACGACGAAGGCCGACGTGCGCCGCTGCCTCGAGCGGTGGCATGCCGGCGACAACGGCATCCTCGACCTCAGCGAGGCGTCGCGGCTCGAACTCGGCACGGGATGGCTGGTCCCGCCGCGCATGCTCCACGCGCC
>NZ_JBIINP010000113.1:0-14405 GCF_044337415.1 Luteitalea sp. | reverse complement strand
GGTTCACGCGAACTGTCGCATCTGCTCGGCGACCAGCGCGTGCTCGGCCGAGCCGATCACCTCGCGCAACGTAGGAGCGGCCGGCGCCCGACGCCGAGCCTCCTCCGACAGGTAGCGGGCCTTCAACGCGCGGTGCCGCAGGAGCGCGTCGTCGAGGCGCGTGAACTTGATCGAACCGTCCTCCACCGCGCGAACCATGCCCTCGAGCGCCGCCGCAACGCGGTCGACGTCGCCACCACACTGCAAGACCCCATCGCATCCGGCGGCGACGGCACGCGAGGCGGCCTCGCCTGGCGACATCCGCAGCGAGATGGCCTTCATGTCCATGTCGTCGGTCAGCACGAGCCCGCCGAAACCGAGCTGCCCGCGCAACCGCCCGGTGATGACGTCGTGCGAGAGCGTGGCGGGGTTCTGCTCGTCGAGGCTCGGCACCAGGAGGTGACACGACATCACGGCGTCGACGCCGGCCGCGATCGCGGCGCGGAACGGCACCCATTCGACGTGCTCGAGCCGGTCGGGCGACACGTCCACCACCGGCAGGTCCTCGTGGGAGTCGACCGAGGCCTCGCCGTGGCCCGGGAAGTGCTTGGCGCACGCCGGCAGGCCTTCGCGCTGCAGGGCCTCGATGAACGCCACCCCATGTTTCGCGACGCGCGCCACGTCATCGGAGATGGCGCGGTCGCCGATCGCCGGGTTGTCCTTGCGCGTGAGCACGTCGAGCACGGGCGCGAAGTCGAAGGTAATCCCCATCGCGCGCAGTTCGCGCCCCAGCGCCCGGGCGAAGCGGCCGGTGAGCTGCACGTCGTCGGCGCGGCCCAGCGTTGCCGGAGCCGGCCATACCGTGAGCGGCGCCTTGACGCGCTGGACGCGACCGCCCTCCTGGTCGATGGCCACCCACACCGGGCTCGAGGTCGAGAGCTCCCGCGCCTCGCGCGCCAGGTCGGCCACCTGTGCCGGCTCGGCCACGTTGCGCGCGAACAGCACGACGCCGCCGAGGTCGAACTCGCGCGCCAGCGATCGCAGCTCCACCGGAATCGTGTGCCCGCGGAATCCCGCGAACATCAGCTGCCCCACTTCGCGTCGTCGTTCGCGGCTCATGACGCGGTCATTATAATGGCCGGGATCCTGCGCACGGGACGCACCTCCCGCCAGACCTGCCCGTGGAAAACGTCGCCATCGCCCGCGTCCTCGCCGAGATCGGCGACCTGCTCGAGATCAAGGGCGAGAACCCCTTCAAGGTCCGCGCGTATCGCAACGCGTCCCAGGTGATCCGCGACAACGCGGAGCGGGTGGCGGCGCTCACGCCCGCCGACGTGCGCGCACTCCCCGGCATCGGCAAGGACATCGCGGCCCGCATCGGCGAACTGGTCGAGACCGGCGGATGCACGTATCACCGTGAACTTGCCGCCGAGTTTCCCGCCGGGCTGCTCGACGTGCTGCGCCTGCAGGGCGTCGGGCCGAAGACCACGGCCCTGCTCTACCGGGAACTCCGCGTCGGCTCGGTGGCGGAACTGCGTCAGGCGCTCGACGCCGGCGCCGTGCGCGGCATCAAGGGCATGGGGCCCGGCAAGGAAGCGGCGCTCCGCAAGGCCATCGAGGACCACGAGGCGTTCGCCGGGCGCTACCTCGCGTCGGAGGTCTGGCAACAGGCCTCGGCCCTGCTCGCGCACCTGCGTGCGGCCTGCCCGGGCGCGCAGTTCGACCTGGTGGGCAGCCTGCGGCGCGGCGCCGAGACCTGCGGCGACCTCGATGTACTCGCCACCGACGCGCCGCCCGAGGTGATGGATCACTTCGTCGCGTTCCCGCGCGTCGAACGCGTGCTCGGGCAGGGGCCCACCAAGACGAGTGTTCGTCTCGGCAAGGGCCTGCAGGCCGACCTGCGCCTGGTGCCCACCGAATCGCGCGGCGCCGCGTTGCAATACTTCACCGGCAGCAAGGCGCACAACATCGAGCTGCGCGATCGCGCGGTGCGCAAGGGCTACAAGCTCAACGAGTACGGCCTGTTCCGCGTCGACGACGAGACGCGCGTTGCCGGGGAGACAGAGGCGGGCATCTACGAGGCGTTGGGACTGCCGTGGATCGCGCCGGAGCTGCGCGAGCAGCGGGGCGAGTTCGACGCAGCCCGCGACGGGCGCCTGCCGCCCCTGGTGGAACGCGCCGACCTGCGCGGCGACCTGCATTGCCACACCACCGCGACCGACGGCAAGGACACGATCCGCGCGATGGCCCTGGCGGCACGCGACGCCGGCCTGACGTACCTCGCGATCACCGACCACAGCCAGGCGCTCGCGATGGCCAACGGCCTCGACGAACGACGCGCCCTCGCGCACGCCGCCGAGGTGTGGGCGCTCAACGACGAACTCGACGGCATCACGCTGCTGGCCGGCATCGAGTGCGACATCCGTCCGGACGGCACGATGGATCTGGCCGACGACTGCCTCGCGCAGCTCGACCTCGTCGTCGCCTCGGTGCACTCGTCGCTCACGCAGGAGCCGGCACGCATGACCGAGCGCGTGCTGCGCGCGCTCGAGTGCCCGTGGGTGGACATCCTCGGCCATCCCACCGGACGCATGCTGCTGCGGCGCGAGGCGTCGGCGCTCGACGTGGAAGCGGTGATCGCCGCCGCGGCGCGACTCGGCGTGGCACTCGAGATCAACGGGCAGCCGCACCGCCGCGACCTGCACGACGCACACGCCCGGCTGGCCCGCGATCGCGGCGTGAAGATCGTACTCTCGAGCGACGCGCACGGCGTCGGCGGATTCGAGCACCTGCACTGGGCCACCTTCACCGCGCGTCGCGCCTGGCTCACGCCACACGACGTGCTCACCTGCCAACCGCTCGACGCGCTCCGCGCCTCGTTGCGGCGCCACCGGAGTCAGGCATGACCGCCCTCGAGAAGCTGCGCGCGCTGTACTTCAAGGCGACCCAGGCCACCATCCAGGACGACTTCGTCGCCGCCATCGACCTCTTCAAGGAGATGACCGAGGAGGCAGACCGCGAGAAGGCAGCCGTGTTCATGGAAGGCATCGCGGAGATGCGCCGCGAATGGGCCGGCGGGCGCCCCGAAGGCGGCGGCAAGAAGTCGGCCGCGCAGAAGGCCGCCGGCAAGAAGCCCGCCCCGAAGAAGCCAGGCGTCAAGCGCTAAGCGTCCGGCGTTCGGTGTTCGGCGCTGGCCGCTAAGCGTTAGGCGTTAAGCGTTAATGTGCCCTACTCCCGCCGCGACTGCATCACGGCGAGTTGCTTGCGGGCTGCGAGCCTGATGCTCTCGGGCACGTTCCGGTCGACCGACAGCCCCTTGATGTCGCGCTCGACCAGCCGCATCAGCAGCGGCAGCGACACCGCCGTCGGCGTGCGGGGATTCTTCACGAGCGCCGCCACCACGCTGTAGCTCTTGGTCCAGCTCCGGCTCGTGCCGATGATGCGGAGCACCTCGTCGGACACGTTCTGCATGCGGGCGAAGTTCTCGACCTCGGTGTCGGTGAGCTTCGGGCTGGCCAGCACCGCCGTCGCGACGATGCGGTTCGGGTCGCGCACGAGGATGGCGCGCTGCTCGCGACGCCCGAGGGTCGCCAGCTTGATCTTCTCCGGCACGGGCAGCGACGTGAGGAGTTGGTGGGCCTCCTCCTCGTCCTCCGGCAGGTCATCGTGCCCGGAGAGGTCGCCGGCCTCGACGTCGATGGTCGCCTCGGGCACGGCCGGGAGCGGCGCGAGTGGGGGCGAATCGTCGCCCGGCGCCGGACCACGACGCGCAAGGAACCACGCACGCAATGGCGCAGGCACCTCGCCACGTGAGAGGAAGTCGTCCACAGCGTGGGCGGGAAGGCCGTCGATGGTCGCGCAGGCCATGCGCGCGACCTCTGGATCCGGGTCGCCGGTGAGGAGGGCCAGGAGGGCCAGGCGATCGAGCGCGTCGGTGGTGGCCAGGCCCCGGGCGGCCAGCGCCCGCACCTCGCGCGGCACGCCGTCCTTGAGGAAGACCTCGACGAGCGGCGACGCGACGCCGAGGAACACGGGGGCCTAGGGCTCCTGGAACTGCGCGGCCGTGGCCGGCACGATGGTCGCGCGGGCCACGCGGCCCGCCGCGCCCAGCGACTTGCCGGGGCGTCCGTTCAGTTCGTAGGCGAAACTGCCCGCGTCGCCGACGACAATCTGCAGTCGCTCGCTCGCGTCGATGCTCACGGCCTCTCCCGCAGCCACCTCGCGCGCGACGCGCACGGTGCCGTCGGCCGACACCTGCACCCAGCAGCGGCCCTTGGGCGTGACCACGAGACGCAGCGGCGCCTTGGGAGCCTCGGGCACCGGCGAGGGCTCGACCGGCGCACCCAGCGACGCGGTGGTCGCGGCCGCCACGGGCGCCGGGGCCGGCGGCTCGGGCGTCGGCGCAGCAGGCGTCGGCGTCGCGGCCGGCGGCGTGGTCGTGAGGGCGACCTCCTGCGCCGGCGGCGCCGGCGACTCGAGGCCCAGCCACTCGGGCTTCAACAGGTAGGCCAGCAGCAGCGCCAGCGCGACGAGCGCCACGCCGCCCAGCAGGATCGTGCTCACGCTGGCGCCGTCGGACTCGACCGGCACCACCTCGTCGATCGCATCGTCGCGCTGCCCGGGCTCGTCGGCGAGGAACTGCGTCACGAGCGCATCAGGCTCGAGCCCGACCTGCGCCGCGTACGAGCGGATGAACCCCCGCGTGAAGATGCCACCGGGCAACTTGTCGTACTGGTTCTTCTCGATGGCATCGAGGAAGCGCACCGAGATGTTGGTCTTCTCTGCAATCGCGTGCAGCGTGACCTTCTGGCGCTCCCGTGCCTCTCGCAACCGCTCGCCAACCGTCACTCTGCCCGCTCCACGTCTTGAAACACCGCATGAACCTCCCGGACGAGCCGCTCCAGCGCGTCCGTACCGTCTCGCCAGGCCTCGACGAACACGTCGATGCCGGCCATTCCGCTCGCGCCAGCGGCGCGTGCCGTGGCGCAGCGCGCCAGCGTGACACCGCCGACGGCCACCACCGGCACGCACGCCGACGCCACCCAGGCGCTCAGGCCGTCCACGCCGGCGACGGGCGCGCCCATCGGCTTGGACCCCGACGCCCACACCGTGCCGAAGAGCGCGTAGTCGGCGCCCTCGGCGATCCCGGCCCCATCGCTCGCGTGGACCGATCGTCCGATGACCCAGTCGGCGGGCACCACCGGCCGCAACCGCAGGGCCGACACGCCTGCCCCGCGCAGGTGCACCCCGTGCGCCTGCGCCGCCAGCGCGACATGTGCGCGCTCATTCAGGAGCAGCCGGCACGCCGTGCCCCGCACGGCGACAACGGCCTCGCGAGCGAGCGACACCAGCCGACCGTCGGGCCACTCGCGCTCGCGCACCTGAATCGCGTCGACGCCCGCGCCCGCGAGGGCCGCGACGTACCGCACGACCTGCCGCTGCTCATCGTCGGGGCCACGCCCGCCCAGCCGGGGCTGATGCGTAATCGCCAGCGTACGCGGCGCCCACATCGCTCAGGCGCGCGGCGTCGCCGCGCCTCGCGACAGCATCATGCCGATCTCGATCAGCGCCCCCGCGACACTGACGATGCCCACGCCCGACACCGCCCCGCGCACGTACGGGTGCGTGATCCACGACGCCACCGACGGCGCCAGGGCGGCGAAGTAGTTGCGGTCCCAGAACGCCGTCCAGGGCGCCAGGATGAGCAGCAGGCCCGCTTCGAGCAGGTACAAGGCCAGCAGCACGCGACTGAACAGGGAAACGACTAGCCTCCGGCATCGACGCGCAGCAGCCGATCGAGCCGCGCGCGTGCATCACGATAGTCCTCGACCTGCGACAACAGGTCCAGCAGCACCCCGAGGGCACGATCGCTTTCCCCGAGCGCCTCGAGCGACTCGGCCAGATCGTACAGCACCGGGCGCTTCACCGCAGCATCCGGCACGGGGGCCATGGCCGCCTGTTCGTACCAGGAGACGGCCTCCTGCAGTTGACCGCGAGACTTGTGAAGCTCGGCCAGGGCGAGCGTGGCGCCGAAGCGCGTCCGCGGCTCGAGCGACGCACGCTCGAAGGCCCGCGCGGCTTCGGACGCGAGCCCGGCGGCGAGGAACACCCGACCGGCCGCCAGTTGCTGCTCGGCCACGCCCCGGTCATCCGCCTGCCGCTGCAGGTCGTCGAAGACCGCGTCCAGTTCGGTGGCCCCCTCGTTGGGCGAGGGGTGGGGCAACTCCGGCAGCAGGTCGTCGTGGTGCGTGTCGTCGACCACGGCCTGCGGCTCGGCCGCCGGGCCGTCGGGGACGGCGGGCTCGACCGTGGCGATCGGCGCGGGCGGCGCGGGAGGCTGCGGGGGCACGAACGCGCCCTCGCGGGCCGCGCGGGGCACCATGTCGGGCAGGACAGTGTCGAATTGCCGCAGTTCCTCGAGCAACTGTGTGAGGTCGATTTCCTCCTCGACCAGCGGCACGGGCTCGGCCTCCGGCGCGCCCACGGACTCGATCTGCGGCAACGCGTCGTCTGCCGGCCAGATGGCGGCGTCTGCTGCGGGAGGCACGGTGGCCGGCGGGGGCGCAGCCACGGGGCTCTCGGCGGCAAGGGCGTCCGGCGCGGGCTCGAGGACCATCCGTTCAGGGGCTGTTGGCCCCACCGAATTGTCGGCCGGGGCTGCCTCCGGAGCCGGGATGCCGAGCCGCGAGCGTTCCCAGCGCGCGGGCAGCTCCTCCGCAAACACGTAGTCGTCCTCGGGCGCATGCCCACGCGGGCGGGGCGGCGCATCCGGCGAGTCCGACAGCCAGGCCGACGGCATCTCGAAGGACGGCTGCAAGGGGGCCGCTTCGTCGAGGACAGGCTGGAGCTGTGCCAGCGTCGCGAAAGGCGATGTGTCGACGTCGGGCCCAGACCCCGCCGGCGTTGCCGGTGGCGGGGTGGGCGACGTGGGCTCCACGACTGCGGGGGGCGCCGCGACCGTCGGCGGCGCGGCGGGTGGCCGCGACACCGGGACGTCGGGGGGAGGCGCCGCGGCCACCGCCACGGGCTCGGCCTGCGGCTCCACTACCTCGACAGGCGGCTGCGTCACGGGCGCCGGAGCCACGGGGCGAGCGACCGGAGCCACGGGTTCGACTCGGGGCGCTGCCACCGGCTCGGGCATTGCCGCGGCGACGCCATCGACGTCGCGGCCCAGAATCGCGGCCCAGTCGAAGGCGGCCGCGGCGGCTGGGCTCGGCGGCGGGGTCGGTTCGGGCGGCGCCACGCGCGCGACGTCGATGGCGGCGATGACCGGGCCTTCCGGTGGCCACATGGTCTCGACCACCGGCGCCACGGCGTCGGCGACCGGCGCGATCGAGCAGTCCTCGGCAGCGTCACCCACGGGGACGCCCTGACTGTCGGTCCGATCGTCGACATGCCATGCGAGACCATCGTCGAGCGATGCGCCGTGCGCTGGCGTCGAGAGGTCGCCCCACGGACTCGCCTCCCCCTCGGGAACGGCGACGTCGGTCGGTTCCGACCAGGTCGGTGCCGGGGCCTCCTGGGCCGCCAGCAGCGCGTCGACGTCCAGCATCGCGATCGACGAATCACCGGTGTCGAGAAACGACGAGTCCTGCGGCGAGGTCCCGCGCACCTCGGTCTCCAGCGGCACCTGCAAGGGCGGCAGGTAGCCGTAGTCCTCAACGGGGGCCTGCCAGGCGTCGGCCGGCACGAGCGGCGCGGCGGGGACTTCGACCGCGAAGAAGGCGTCGGTCTCGTCGAGCGAATCGCTCGGCGGCGTCAGCAGGTCGACGAGCACCCGATGCGGGTCGGGGTGTCCCTGCCGGTCGAGGATGTCGAGCAACAGGGCGCGGTGAGGCTCCTCCCCCGCCTCGCGGAGGAAGAGGTCCTCGGCGACGGCCCGCGCCTCGACGAAGCGCTGCTCGGCGACGTAGGCGAGGGCGAGGCCGCGCTGGGCGCGCGACAGGCCGGGCAGCCCCGCGTCGACGCAGATCTCGACCCATTGCAGGTGCATGGCCGTGGTGAGGAGTCCGAGCGACTCACCGTGCTCGAGCGCGAGCACCGCATGACCGGGCTGGCCGGCCGCGGTCCACGCCGACACGGCAGCCCCGAGGACCGCGCGAGCCGCGCCGGGGTGGCGTGCCGCCAGCGGGACGCAGGGCGCGAGCACGTGCTCGGGGGGCGCTCCGGCATGCACGCGTCCGGCCACGAGCCGCTGCAACGCGTCGGGGCGCGCGCGGCGAAAGGCCAGTTCGACCAGGACGGTGAGCGAGGTGGTCTCGGACGCGTCAAGCGACTCCCCGAGGCGTTCCGCCGCCGCGAGATCGCCGCGGTCGAGCGCCGCCTGCACGAGTCGCAGTCGAACGGCGACGTCCTGGGGATCGACGTCGAGCACGGCCTGCCAACGCGCGTCGGCGTCGGCGGCCTGCGCCGCATCGGCGGACTCCGCCTCTCGTCGCAGGCGCGCCAGGCGCGCCTCGACCGTCTCTGGCGGAGGCGCCGGAGGCGGCGTGACGACAGGAGGCGGTGCGACCGGGGGCGGGGCGATGGACGATGCAGCCTCGGGCTCCCCTCCTGCCCAGAGCTCCGGTCGCGCGTGGCGAGTGAAGCCCTGAGCCGGAGCGGCCGGGGGCTGAATGGGAGCGACGGGCGCCTCCGGCGGCGCGGACGAGGCGTAGGCGGGCGGACGCACCGGCGGCGCCGGGGGCCCGGCGGGCGCGAACTCGATCGCCGCCAGGCGCTCGCGTGCGGCCGCGGCCCCCGCGGCGTCGCCCCGCCGCTGGCGGAGCTCGGCGACCCGCTGGAACGCGACCCGGGCGTCGGCCTTCAGCTTCAGTTCGAGCGACACTTCGGCCAGTTGCCAGAGCGCGTGGTCGTCGGACGGCTCGAGCTTGAGGACCTTCTTGTAGAGCGCGGCGGCCTTCGAGTGGAAGCCCTCGGCGAAGAGATGGTTCCCCCACCGTGCGAACTGCTGTGCGGCGGACTCGCGCTGCCCGGCGCGCTCGAGGAGGTCGGCGAGCAGCTTGACGAGGCCCCAGTCGACCGGCTCGAGATGAGCCAGTTCCTGGTACTGCGCAATGGCCTCGTCGACGCGACCCTGGCGGAGCGCCTTCTCCGCCTGACGCGTCAGTTCCTCGCGGGTGTTCATCGGCCGTCGGTCTCGTCGTACTCGTCGTCCACCAGCAGGTCCAACAGGGTGGCAGGCCGGAAGCTGCGCCGGTGGGCGTCGCTCAGTCCGTGCACCCTGATCGCGGCCAGGTGCTCTGCCGTGCCGTATCCCTTGTGCCGCGCGAACCCGTAGCGCGGGTCCTCGCGATCGAGCGCCACCATGAAGCGGTCGCGCGTCACTTTCGCCACGATCGATGCCGCGGCGATGCAGGCGCACCGCTGGTCACCCTTCACGAGGCCCTGATGGGGCACCGCGAGGCCGGGGATGGCAAAGCCGTCCGCAAGCACGTAATCGGCCGCGGGCGCCAAACCCACTACTGCCTCCCGCATGGCCGCGAGGGACGCCTTGTGGATGTTGAGGGAATCGATGTCGGCGGGGGGCCGAGACACGACGCACCAGGCCACGGCCCGGCGCAGGATCGCGTCGTGGAGGCGCTCGCGCGCCTCAGGAGAGAGGAGCTTGGAGTCGCGCAGGCCCGGGATGGGCCTGTCGGGGTCGAGGATGACGGCCGCGGCCGTCACCGGACCGGCGAGGCACCCCCGCCCCACCTCGTCGACGCCGGCCACGCACAGGTGACCGGCGCGCCGGAGCGCGTTCTCGAGGGTGCGTCGGGCGGTCGGACGCCCGAGGGTACGTCGCGCAGCCATGACCGGGCCGAACGGCGAAGGGCGGAGAACCGGCCCTGCCTCAGTGGAGGGAGGGCCCGTGGTCCCACCGCGGCCCGCAGGCGGGACTAGGCCTGCGGGGTGACCTTGCGGGTCGCTTCCTTCATGCGGGCCGCCTTGCCGCGCAGGCCGCGCAGGAAGTACAGCTTGGCGCGGCGGACCTTCGCCGTGCGCACGACCTCGATCTTGTCGATGACCGGCGAGTGCAGCGGGAAGATGCGCTCGACGCCCTGGCCGAACGACACCTTGCGCACCGTGATGGAGGCGCGCGTGCTGCCGCGGTGCATCCCGATGATGAGGCCCTCGAAGACCTGGATGCGCTCCTTGTCGCCCTCGCGCACCTTCACGTGCACGCGGACGGTGTCGCCGGACTTGACCGCGGGGCGCTGGGTGAGCTGGGCGGCTTCGATGGTCTCGATGGGGGTCATGACTTTGCTCCGTTCCTCTCGCCAGCCGTCCACGCGGCCAGCCATGTTCGCTCTTCGTCGGTCAGCGCCGCGTCTGCCAGCAGGTCCGGTCGCCGTTCGTACGTGCGCCGCAGGGCCTGCTGGCGTCGCCAGCGGTCGATCTCACCGTGATGCCCCGACAGCAGCACCGCGGGTACGTCCAGGCCACCGAAACTCGCCGGCCTCGTGTAGTGCGGGTAGTCCAGCAACCCGCGCGTGAAGGAGTCGCGCACCACCGACTCCGCATCCCCGACGACCCCGGGCACCAAGCGCGCCACGGCGTCGACGATGACGAGCGCGGCTAGCTCGCCGCCCGAGAGCACGTAGTCGCCGATGGAGACCTCCTCGGTCACCAGGCCCGCGCTCACCCGCTCGTCCACTCCCTCGTACCGCCCGCACAGGAACACCAGGTGCGCCCGTCGGCTGTACTCCTCGGCCACCGCCTGCGTGAAGCGGCGCCCTTGCGGCGAGGGCAGCACCACCGCATCCGGCGCGCCGCGGGCCTCCCGCAGGTGCTCCACCGCCCGGAAGATCGGCTCGGGCTTGAGCACCATGCCCGGACCGCCGCCGAACGGCGTGTCGTCGACCACCTTGTGGCGGTCGGTCGTGAAGTCCCGCAGGTCGTGGACCTGCAGGTCAATCAGTCCGCTGGCCACCCCCCGCCCCAGGACGCCGTCCTGCAGGCCGGCCCGCACCATGGCGGGAAAGATGGTCACGATGTCGATGCGCACGCCGCTTCGGCCCCGGGGTGTTGAGATCGAGCAGCCCGTCCGGCGGCCGCACCACGATCAGGTCCGGTCGCAACACCGGGCACATCGCCGGCGTGAGCGGCACCTGCACTTCTTCCGCGCCACGCTGCACCACGAGCATGCCGGACCCGCCATTGGGCTCGACACGAATCACCTGGCCCACCTCGTCGCCCGCCTCGGTCCTCACCGGCGCGCCCACGTACTGGTACCAGTAGTACTCGCCCTCCGGCAGCGGCGCGAGTGCCGCCTCCGGAATGCGGAGGTCGCTGCGCCCGAGCGCCTCGACCGCCTCGATCGAGTCGTAGCCCCGGAACCCGACCAGCGGCTTGCCGGCGTGCACCCGGGACCTGTCGATCTCGAGCGTCACCACCTCGGCGCCTCGGCGGGCCTGGAGCGTGGCGCCCTCGGCAAACCGGAGCTCCGGAAAATCGGTCTCCGACTGCACGAGCACCTCGCCGCGCAACCCGTGCGACCTGGAGATGCGCCCGACGAGGACCATATCCTCCCAGGCCTGCCCGCCCTCGCCCTGACTGCCCACGGATCGATCAGCGCCGCGGGGCGCCGTCGCGGAACTCGACCTGCACCTTGCGGCTGGTGCGGTCGCCGGTGGCCTGCGCCAGCGTGCGGAGGGCCTGCGCCGTGCGGCCCTGCCGCCCGATCAGCCGCCCGAGCTCGCCCGGCGCCATGAACACCTCGACCACGGACACGCCGCGGTGCTCGGCCTCGGTGACCGTCACCTGCGCAGGGTCGTCGGCCAGCGCACGGGCGACGACCTCCACGAGTGCGCGTACGTCGCCCATCTACGCCGTCGCGACGGGCGCGGCCTCGACGGCCACGGCCGGATGCCGCTTCACCAGCGTGCGCACCGAGTCGGACGCCTGCGCGCCGACGCCGAGCCAGTAGTTCAGGCGCTCGCGGTCGATCACGAACGTCTCCGGCGCCTGGCGCGGGTTGTAGTGACCGAGGATCTCCACGAAGGCGCCCTCACGGGCATTGCGCGCGTCGATGACGACGATCCGGTAGTACGGGGACTTCTTGGCGCCCTGGCGGCGCAGCCGAATGGTAACCATGTGCTCTCTCATTACGGCGCGGTCGGAGACCGGCCCTACCCAACAACCTGCCTACCGCAGCGTGCGCTGCGC
The DNA here is from genome assembly GCF_044337415.1 of Luteitalea sp. Classification (GTDB taxonomy): domain Bacteria; phylum Acidobacteriota; class Vicinamibacteria; order Vicinamibacterales; family Vicinamibacteraceae; genus Luteitalea. The sequence continues at coordinate 2,276 of NZ_JBIINP010000113.1, read as the reverse complement.
CTGCATGGCGGCCTTCATCATGCCGAACTGCTTGCGCAGCTTGCCGCCACCCTTCCCGCCCGCCAGCCCACCCATCATCTTCATCATCTTCTTCATCTCGAGAAACTGCTTGATGAGACGATTGACCTCCTCCACGGACCGGCCGCTGCCACGCGCGATGCGCTTGCGACGGCTCCCGTTGAGGAGCTGATGGTTCCGGCGTTCCCGGGGCGTCATCGACAGGATGATGGCTTCCACGTGCGCCATCTGCTTGCCGTCGACCTTCCCCGCCAGTTGCTGCTTCACCTGCCCCATGCCCGGCAGCATGCCGAGCAGGTTCTCGAGCGGCCCCATCTTCTTGATGGTCTGCAGCTGCTCGGCGAAATCCTCGAGCGTGAAGTCGTTCTCGAGGAGCTTCTGTTCCAGCTTCGCGGCGTCTTCCTGCGTGACGACCGACTCGGCCTTCTCGATGAGCGACAGCACGTCGCCCATGCCCAGCACGCGCGACACCACGCGATCGGGGTGGAACGGCTCGAGATCCTCCAGCCGCTCGCCACTGCCCGTGAACGCGATGGGCACGCCCACCACCGACACCACCGACAGCGCCGCACCACCGCGCGCGTCGCCGTCCATCTTCGACAGCACGACGCCGGTCACGCCCACGCGGCGGTTGAACTCGCCGGCGCTCTTGATGGCGTCCTGCCCGGTCATCGCGTCGGCGACGTACAGCTGGTCGGTCGGGTTGACCGCCGCCTTGATCGCCTCGAGCTCCACCATGAGCTCGTCGTCGATGTGCAGCCGGCCCGCGGTGTCGACGATGATCGTGTCGTACCCGAGGGTCCGCGCTTCCTGCATCGCGCCAGACGCGCGCGACACCGGATCCAGATTCCCCGCCGGATCGTGCGCCCGCACGCCGGCCTGCTTCGCCACCACGTTCAGCTGCTCGATCGCGGCCGGACGACGGACGTCCGTGGACACGACGATCGGGTGCTTGCCCTGCTTCACCAGCCACTTGGCCAACTTGCCGGTGGTGGTGGTCTTGCCCGAGCCCTGCAGCCCGAGCATCAGGATCACGCGCGGCATGGCGCCCGAGGGCGGCAGTCCGCCCTGCGAGTCGCCGAACAACGCCAGCATCTCGTCGCGCACGATGCGCACGACCTGCTGCCCGGGGCTGAGGCTCTTGAGAACCTCGGCATCCACGGCGCGGTCGCGCACCTTGTCGACGAACGCCTTGACGACCTTGAAGTTGACGTCGGCCTCGAGCAGCGCCATGCGGATTTCCCGCAGGGCCACTTCCACCGTCTCCGGCGTCAGGCGCACCTCTCTCCCGAGGTTGGCGAAGACGTCCTGGAGGCGATTGCTGAGCGAGTCGAACATCACACACGTCCACCCGGACCGCGTAGCGGCCCTGTGGCAAACGCCGAGTGTAGCACGATTTACGCGTGAACCTGGTAATTCAGCGATGCCGCGATGCCGGGAATGCCGAACGACAAAAAGGCAAAAGGCCGCAGAGCGAAGGCCGGCCGCAAACCCAGCCGCACCCCGGTGACCGGTGACCGTGCCCGACTCCCGTTCCTACGGCACCGGCGTCGCCAGGAAGGTCGTGCCGGCCGGGGTGCCGGGAATGTACGCGGTGCGCTCCACGACGAGGGGCACCGGCGGGGCGGCGCCGACGGGAAGGCTCTCTACCAGGGCGCTGTACCGGTCGGGTCCGAGGGCCGGCCAGAGGTCGGTGGGCCTCACGGCCGTCAGGCCGGGCGGCAGGGTGAGCACCCGCTCAGCGGCCCCGACGCCGTCCTTGGAGAACATCGTGATTTTCGCCAGACCTTCGATCCACCAGGTCGGGCACCGCACCTGCGTTGGCAAGCGCTCGCATCATCTCCTGCGAGTGCCGAGGTGCCCCGCCGTGCTGACAATGTGCGACATTCCCGGCATCGCAGCATCGACGGCATTCTCAAGGGCGTGTGGCCGCGGCGCGGCTACACGCCCTTGAGCGTGTGGCCGAGCTTGGCCTTCTTCGTCTTGAGGTACTTCAGCGTGTGCTCGCCGGCGGGAATCTCCAGCGGCAGCGTCGTCGTGACCGACAGGCCGTAGCCCTCGAGGCCGACGAACTTGCGGGGATTGTTGGTGAGGAGCCGCATCGAGCGGACGCCGAGGTGACGGAGGATCTGCGCGCCGATCCCGTAGTCGCGCTGGTCGGCCTTGAAGCCGAGCTTCTCGTTGGCCTCGACGGTGTCGAGCCCCTGGTCCTGCAGGGCGTACGCGCGGATCTTGTTCGCGAGGCCGATGCCGCGGCC
>NZ_JBIINP010000112.1:0-14557 GCF_044337415.1 Luteitalea sp. | reverse complement strand
ATGACCTACGGCAGCGGCATCGCGACGGCGTTGGTGCCAGCGGCCCACGTGGTGGTCGCGGTGCTCGAGTACGAGGCCCGCTCCACCACCAGCGGCGCCGTGCCGGTGGCGCTTTCCACCAGGACGCTGAACCGCGTCCCGGCCGCCTCGGGGAACGTGCTGGCCACATCCAGTGAGTACCGCCCGTTGGCCGTCACCGTGTCCTGCACCGTGCGCCCCACCCCCGTCTCGGTCAGCAGCGTGAACCTGACGCCCGTCGCCGCCGCCGATGTGTTGGCCACCAGCACGTAGGTGCTCGCCTGGCCGACCCCGCCCGCCTCGCCATCGGCCACCAGCCAGCGCGGCGCGGTCGTCGTGGTGCCGCGGCTGTTGTGCGCCTCGACCCACTCACCCGCCGCATCGGCCCGCCACCACATCGACCGCTCCACCACTACCGGCGTCGCCGTCAGGCTCTCCACCACGATGCTCACCTCGGCGTTGGCCAGCTCGGCGTGCTCCTGGTCCACCCACAGCGTCAGGCGGCTCAGGGCCGGGGCGCTGTAGCTCTTGACGATGGGCGCCTTGCCGGCGCGCAGGTAGCTGACGCGCAGTTGCGCAGGCGCCGTGTTGGGATTGGCGATGAGGACGAACTCGTCGAACGTCCCGCCGGTCGCACCTTCGGCCAGGAACCACCGCAGGGCCGGGGCCTCCACCGCCGCGCTGTTGTGGCCGGCCGAGAACAGCTCGCTGCCGTTGTTGCGGTACATCGACCGCTCCACCACCACCGGCACGTTGTTGAGCGACGTGATGGAGGCCGACATCTCGGCGGCGTCCAGCGCCGGGTCGTCCTTGTTCACCCAGATGTTGGTGCGCGACAGCGGCGCCACCGGGTGGATCTTCTCGATGCGCTGCCCGGTCGAGAGCAGGTACTGCACCTTGACGTCCGCCGCCGTGGTCGTCGGGTTCTGCAGCAGGTAGAAGGTGTTGAACCCGGCAATCGTCGCGCCCTCGGCCAACACCCAGGACGTGCGCGGCGCCGCGACGCCGATCTCGCTGTGCGCGCCGTAGGCCGGCCCACCGGCCGCCCACGTCATCGTCCGCTCCACGCCGATCACCTTCGGCGCCTCGAACGCCGTCGCAAAGGCCTCGCTGGCCAGCGCCGGGCGATTGCGCTCGTCGATCGTCAGCCGTGAACGCGCCGGCAGCGTCACCTGCAGCGGCGTCACCACGCCCTGCGTGTCGGTGAAGGTCACCGTCACCGGCACCGCCTCCTCGTGCGGGTTGGCCAGTGCGAAGCGCGTCTGGAAGAACGTCCCCGCCGCCCCTTCCGCGAAGTAGCGGGTGAACGGCGCTGCCGGGTCGACATAGGTGTACGCGTTGACGGCGGTGACCGTGATTCCGTCGCTGTTCCTGACCAGCACGCTGGCGGGCCCGGCCGGACGCGCCGGCGCACGGACCGTCAGCATGTCGGCAGCGCGAGTGAGGACGGTCGCCGTCGCACCGCCAATGGTGACGCTGCTGCTCGCGAAGCCGCTACCGATGATGGTCACGGTGTTGCCGCCGGCCATCGGCCCGGTAGCGGGCAGCACGTTCGTGATGGCCGGGCCACCCGCGACGTAGGTGTACGCACTGGCCTTCCACGCCAACTGCGAGTCGGGGTTGGTCACGGTCACGCCGACCACGGCCGCAGCATGCGCAGGCATCTGCACCACGAGGCGCGTCGCGGTCACCGACAGCACCTGCGCCACCAGGGCGTTGATCGACACGCTCGCCCCCGCGCTGAAGTTGGTGCCGTCGATCGTCACTTCGGTGCCGCCCGCCGCAGGCCCCCGTGAGGGCGTCACGGTGGTCACCGTGGGCGCAGCCGCACGGTAGGTAAACGCGTTGGGCACCTCGACGCCGTTCCCATCGGGATTGACGACCGAGATGGACACGATGCCCTGGGCGCCGGCCGGCGTACGGGCGACCAGCCGCGTGGTCGTCACGCTCGACACCGCCGCCGCCGTGCTGCCGAACCGCACGACGACACCGTTGGCGAAATTGGAGCCGGTGATGACGACATCGGTGCCGCCGGAGGTCGGCCCGAACGCGGGGCCGAAGCTGCTCACCGTGGGCTGGGTCGGAGGCGTGACGGTGCCCGCAACCACGACCCGCACCTCGTTGGAGTAGCCGCTGTACAGGTTCGCGGCGTTGAACGCCCGGACCGCGAAGTAGTAGGTGCCGGCCGGGAGATTGGTGAACTCGTGGGTCACGGCCGACGGGGCCAGCGTCACCGACGTGGTGTAGGTGCCAGGGGCGGTGCCATAGGCGAGCACGTACCCGGCGAGGTCGGCTTCGGTATTCGCATCCCAGGACAGGCGCACATTGCCGGCAAGCGCATGGCCGACCTGCACCCAGAGGAGGAGGGCCATCACGAGCAGGGTGTGCACGAGCGGGGAGCGGGTCCGGCAATCCACGCCCCCACTCAGGGCAACGGCCGTGCCCCGAGGCTGGACTCATGAATCACGAGAAATACTGAGTGAATTCGAGAGTGTCGTCGCTCGAGCGGAGCCCAGGGCGTCCCGGCGATTACAGAACTGTCGGTCGCCTTACGGAATGCACCTGCGTGAGCGAGTTCACTGCGTTCACGGCAGCGGCATCGCGACGGCATTGGTGCCAGCGGCCCACGTGGTGGTCGCGGTGCTCGAGTACGAGGCCCGCTCCACCACCAGCGGCGCCGTGCCGGTCGCGCTTTCCACCAGGACGCTGAACCGCGTCCCGGCTGCCTCGGGGAACGTGCTGGCCACATCCAGTGAGTACCGCCCGTTGGCCGTCACCGTGTCCTGCACCGTGCGCCCCACCCCCGTCTCGGTCAGCAGCGTGAACCTGACGCCCGTCGCCGCCGCCGATGTGTTGGCCACCAGCACGTAGGTGCTCGCCTGGCCGACCCCGCCCGCCTCGCCATCGGCCACCAGCCAGCGCGGCGCGGTCGTCGTGGTGCCGCGGCTGTTGTGCGCCTCGACCCACTCACCCGCCGCATCGGCCCGCCACCACATCGACCGCTCCACCACTACCGGCGTCGCCGTCAGGCTCTCCACCACGATGCTCACCTCGGCGTTGGCCAGCTCGGCGTGCTCCTGGTCCACCCACAGCGTCAGGCGGCTCAGGGCCGGGGCGCTGTAGCTCTTGACGATGGGCGCCTTGCCGGCGCGCAGGTAGCTGACGCGCAGTTGCGCAGGCGCCGTGTTGGGATTGGCGATGAGGACGAACTCGTCGAACGTCCCGCCGGTCGCACCTTCGGCCAGGAACCACCGCAGGGCCGGGGCCTCCACCGCCGCGCTGTTGTGGCCGGCCGAGAACAGCTCGCTGCCGTTGTTGCGGTACATCGACCGCTCCACCACCACCGGCACGTTGTTGAGCGACGTGATGGAGGCCGACATCTCGGCGGCGTCCAGCGCCGGGTCGTCCTTGTTCACCCAGATGTTGGTGCGCGACAGCGGCGCCACCGGGTGGATCTTCTCGATGCGCTGCCCGGTCGAGAGCAGGTACTGCACCTTGACGTCCGCCGCCGTGGTCGTCGGGTTCTGCAGCAGGTAGAAGGTGTTGAACCCGGCAATCGTCGCGCCCTCGGCCAACACCCAGGACGTGCGCGGCGCCGCGACGCCGATCTCGCTGTGCGCGCCGTAGGCCGGCCCACCGGCCGCCCACGTCATCGTCCGCTCCACGCCGATCACCTTCGGCGCCTCGAACGCCGTCGCAAAGGCCTCGCTGGCCAGCGCCGGGCGATTGCGCTCGTCGATCGTCAGCCGCGAACGCGCCGGCAGCGTCACCTGCAGCGGCGTCGCCACGCCCTGCGTGTCGGTGAAGGTCACCGTCACCGGCACCGCCTCCTCGTGCGGGTTGGCCAGTGCGAAGCGCGTCTGGAAGAACGCCCCCGCCGCCCCTTCCGCGAAATAGCGGGTGAAGGTCGTGTCCCTGGCCGGGTCCTCGTACGTGAAGCCGGAGGGCGCCACGGTCGACTCGCCCCTGGCGGTCACGACTGCCACGCCCACCGGACCGGCGGCGTGCGCCGGTGTCTCGGCGGTCACGACGGTGTCGCTCGCCGACAGGATCCTCGCCGCGCGCCCATCGAGGGACACGGTCGGCTGCGTTCCGAAGCGCAGGCCGGTGATGGTGATCACGGTGCCGCCGTCCACCGAGCCCTTCGCCGGGGTCACCGTGGAGATCACCGGTGTGGTGTCGTCGTAGGTGTAGCCGTTGACCGCGGTGGCACTCTGTCCGTCGGCATTGCGCACGAGGACGCTCACCGCCCCGCTCGCGTGCGCAGGAGAAGTCACCACCAGCGTGTCGCTCGCGAGCGATGTGACCACCGCGGCCACGCCGTCGAACAGCACTGCGGCCCCGGCCGCGAAGGCCGACCCGCTGATCGTGACCGAGGTGCCGCCGTCGGTCGGGCCGTGCGTCGGTGCCACTGCCGAGATCGATGGCGCGACGCTGACGTACGTGTACACGGCCGGCACCCAGGCCAGTTGCGCGTCGGGGTTGGTCACCGTGAAGCCAACCGCCGCGGGCGCGTGCGCCGGCATGCGGACCACCAGCCGGTTGGGCGTCACCGTCAGCACGGTCGCCGGCAAGGCATCCACCGACACGGTGACTCCTGGCTCGAAGTCGGCGCCGTCGATCTGGACGTCGGTCCCGCCCGTGGTCGTCCCCGTCTTCGGCAGGACCGTCGTGACGCGCGGCGCGGGGCCACGGTACGAGAACGCCGAGGGGACCTGCACGCCGTTGCCGTCAGGGTTCACCACGCTGATGGCCACCACGCCTCGGGCCTGGGCCGGGGTGCGCGCCACGAGGCGCGTGGTCGTGACGCTCGAGACCACGGCGGGAAGCGCGCCGAAGCGCACGACCACGCCATTCTGGAAGTTGGTGCCGGTGATGACGACATCGGTGCCACCCGAGGTCGGTCCGATCGCCGGGGCGAAGCTGGTCACGGTCGGTCCGTTGGGCGACACGTACGTGAAGGCTGACGCACGGGTGGCCACCCCTCCGTCAGGATTGGTCACACTCAGTGCCACCGTGGCCGCCGAGGCAGCAGGCGTCAGCACCGTGATGGACGTCGAGGTCTGCCCGACGACCGTTGCCGCCGTCCCACCGAACGCGACGGTGGCGCCCGTCAGGAAGCCCGAGCCGGACACGACGACCTGCGTGCCACCCGACGAGGGCCCGTTCGAAGGGGTCACGGCTGTGACGGCGGGCGTGGAGCGGGGCGTGGTGACGGTGACCACCACCTCATTCGAGTAGCCGCTGTACAGACCAGCCAGGTTGAAGGCCCGGACCGCGAAGTAGTACGTGCCGTCGGCAAGGCCGGCCACGTCCTGGGTGACGGTCGAGGCGGGCACCGTCACGGACTGGCTGTAGGTGCCGGGCGCCGTCCCCCACACGAGCATGTAGCCGGCGAGGTCTGGTTCGATGTTGGCGTCCCAGGCGAGACGAACGGAACCGGCGGCGGCGTGTGGAACCTGCGCGACGAGCAGGAGGCACAACGCCAGGAGGGAGCGGCGGAGGTGGCTGGCGAGGCCCGGACGAACCATGCCCCGTGCTTGGGCACGGCGCATGCCCTTCCATCCACGCCCGAGTTCAAGCAGAAATGCGCCGGAATCGCGCGGATCCGCCTGGAATCGCTTGTGAACAGGTTCACAAGCGAATGACGTTTTCGTAATCGAACATGCGAAACTTAGTTGTCAACCACTATGGATAGTGCCGTCGCGTACTGAACACACTTTCGATAGCGTCGAGCGGGCGCGCTTTTGTCGGCTCTCCCGGGCCACAACGGGAACCTCGAGCCACCGTTGACGTAAGGGTGTTGCAGGAGTCCGCCATGAAACTGCCTTCGCGTGCCCCGTGGGTCGGTGCCCTGCTTCCCTTCGCGTTGCTGTCGGGAGGCTGTGAGTTGATGATCGCGGGTCCGCGCGCCCAGGCCTCCGACCGATGGGAGAAGACCTACCCCGTCACGGCCGGAGCCAGGCTGGAGATCGAGAACACCAACGGCGCCATCCAGGTCTCCACCCATGACGCCCCGTCGTTCGAGGTCGTGGCGCACCGGACGGCCCGGGCGATGAACGAGCAGGCCGCTCGCGAGTTGCTCGAGCGGACGCGGCTCGAGCAAAGTGCGACCGCCGACCTGGTCCGGCTCGTGACGCCCCGGTCGCAGGGGTTCCCCAAGGGCCAGCAGGTGGATGTGCGGTACGAAGTGCGCGTCCCCGCCAGCGCGGCCGTCACGCTCACGACCGTCAACGGGCGCGTGGAGGTGGCCGGGGTCAGCGGCCCCGTCGCGCTCGAGACCGTCAACGGCGGCATCGAGGCACGCGCCATTCGCACGCTCACGAAAGCCGAGACGGTCAACGGCAGCGTCTCGCTGGACCTCGAAGGACTGCCGGCGCCCGGGACGCAGATCGAGACCGTCAACGGCAGCGTCACGGTGTCGTTGCCGTCGAGCGCCTCGGCCGACGTCTCGGTCCGCACGGTCAATGGCGGCATCACGGTCGACGGCTTCGCGCAGGTGCAGGACGGCGAGCGCCGGCGCCGGCACTACGACGGCAAGTTGAACGGCGGTGGTGCGGCCCTTCGTGTCGAGACCGTGAACGGCGGCGTGACCCTCACGGGGACGGGCGGGGCGGCCACGGCGACGGCGGCCGGCGCAGGGACCCGTTGACGAGGTCGCCGACCCCGACGAGCACACGCGCGACGGCGTCGTAGCGCGCGACGCCCTCCCCCACCCGGTTCGCCTTCAGGAAACGGTCGTAGGTCTGCCATGCCACCAGGCGGACCCACGGCTGCTGTTCCGACAGACGCGCGGCGATCGCACGAAGGTCGGCCCTCGGCCCATCGTCAAGGCGAGCCAAGACCCGCTGGCGGCGTGCCCCGTCCAGGCCGGTCAGGATGTGCGGCAGCACGGCCAGGGCGCTGCTGTACTGCATCGCTGGCCCTCCCCGCTGGCAGGCCAACCAGGCCACGACGCTGGCATCCGCCTCGTCGGCGAATCCGGCCAGGTGCGCGTACTCGTGCGCCGCAAGTGCCGGCAACTCCATCGGCAACACCCGGCTGTTCAGGATCACCTCCAGCCCGAAGGGGTTGGTCATCCCGTCGATCCCGGCGGTCCTGAAATAGAGATCGAGCATCGTCTGGCGGGGCGTCGGCAACCACGGGCTGGCACCGCCACCGACCTGCGGCAGCGCGTCGGCCAGCAGCGGCCCGAGCAACGCCGGCAGGTCCCTGCGCGACGGCCACCCGGCCCCGTGTGCTGACGCGTGCAGGGCATTGGCCTGCGCCACGAGCGCGGCCGCCACCTGCTCACCCCGGTCAGGCGTGACCTCGGCTGCCGTGAGCGCCAGTCGCGCCTCCAGCGTCGGTACCTGGTAGTGCCACCCCCAGGCCAGCAGGAAGATGAGCCACCCTCCGGCCACGATGCCCAGGCCGAACCACAGTGACGCGGGACGCAGAATCGCGAGGCGCCGCGTCCACACGAGCCAGGCCAGGCCGGCCACGAGGACGACCAGGCACACATCGAGGCAGGCGACCGGCAGGCGGGCGCTGAGGCGAGACACCGTCGGCTGCAGCGCCGCGTACCCACGTCGCCACACGGCGAGCGCCGGGGCGGGCAGGCGCGTCAGGAGCGTCAGCGCGGCGAGGGCGACGAGGACGGCGGCACCGATGGCCCGACGGGATCCTGTCCGGTGATCAGCCGGATGCCGCGTTGGTGCGTGAGGTAAGCCCATGCCCACTGGACGAGGACGGCGATCCGGTTACGGAAGCCCGTCAGTTTGAGGATGTGGATGAACAACCAGAGCCACCAGGCGAAGGCCCCGGAGAACCGCCAGCGCCCGCCGAAGTCCGCGATGGCCGAGTGACGCCCGATGGTCGCGAGGTTGCCGAGGTCGTGGTACCTGAACGGCCGGGCGGGCTGGTTGCCGAAGCGCCGCAGGATGTTCTCCACGGCGTGCTCGCCCTGCTGCATCGCCACCTGTGCCACACCCGGCAGCACCTGGCCGTCCTGCTCGACGTGCGCCAGGTCGCCCACGACGTACACCACATCGCACCCGGGGATGGTCAGGTCGGGGCGCACGATCACGCGGCCGACCCGGTCGACCTCGACGCCCAGGGTGCGGCCCAGCGGCGAGGCTGCGACGCCGGCGGCCCACAGCACGGTGGACGCCTCGATCCGGCTCCCGTCAGCCAGCGTGACGCCGTGCGGATCGATCGCGGTGACTGGCGACTGCTTGCGGACCTTCACGCCGAGCCGCGTCAGCGACGCCTCCGCGCGCTGCTGCAAATCCTTGGGAAACGCCCCCAGGATGCGCGGCCCGGCTTCGACGAGGAGCACCTGCGCGCAACTGGTGTCGATCGACCGGAAGTCGCGGCCGATCGAATGATTGGCCAGTTCGGCCAGCGCCCCGGCGAGTTCCACGCCGGTTGGACCGCCGCCGACGATGACGAACGTCAGCGCCCGCGTCCGCGCCTCGGCGTCGGGCGTCCGCTCCGCCTCCTCGAAGGCCAGCAGCAGGTGGCGGCGAATGAGGCCCGCGTCCTCGAGGGTCTTGAGTCCCGGGGCGTGCGCCTGCCACTCGTCGTGCCCGAAGTAGGCATGGGTGGCGCCGGTGGCGAGGATGAGCGCGTCGAAGGACAGCTGCCCGATGTCGAGGTGCAGCACGCGCGCCGCCGCGTCGATGCGCTGCGCCTCGCCGAGCAGCACCTGCACGTTCTGCTGGCGCCGCAGGATCCATCGGATGGGCGAGGCGATGTCGCCCGGCGACAGGCCCGCCGTCGCCACCTGGTAGAGCAGCGGCTGGAACACGTGGTGATTGCGTCGGTCCACGAGCACGACGTCGACGTCGGCCCAGCGGAGCGCTCGCGCCGCCTGAAGGCCGCCAAAGCCGCCACCCACGATCACCACCCGCCGGCGCCCCGCCGTGGTCCGGACCGCGACGTGTGCATCTCCCGGCCGGGCGGCCTGCACCGTCATGGCGTCGCTCCTGCCGGCAGCGAGGCCGGCGGCGTGGCGCGCACCACGCCCGGCCCGAGCAGGCCTCGCCCGGCGCGCTGGCCGGTGAGCCGCCCGTCCCGGACGGTCACCACCCCGTTGACCACCACGGCCCTCACGCCCTCGGGGTATTGCCGCGGGCGGTCGAAGGTGGCTCGATCACGAACCGTCGCCGAGTCGAACACGACCAGGTCGGCGTACCAGCCCGGCCGTACCTGGCCGCGCTCGGCGATCCCCATCTGGGCGGCGGCGCCACTGGTCATCCGCCGAATCATCTCGGGCAGGGGGACGAGTTGCTCGTCACGCACGTACCGACCGAGCACGCGTGGAAACGATCCGAAGCCTCGCGGGTGCGGGCGCCCCACCGCCATCGGGCCGTCGGCCGGTTGCGCGGCCGAGTCGGTGCCGATGCTGACCCACGGCTGCCGCAGGACCTCGCGCACGTCGTCTTCGTGCATCAGGGCATAGAGGGCGGCCACGTGTCCCTCGTGCTCGATCAGCAGGTCGAAGAACACGTCCCAGGGATCGGTGCCGCGCTGGCGGGCGATCTCGGCGAGCGTCAGCCCGACCACCGAGCTGTCGCCCCCGTGGCGGACATCCGCGATGGTGACGCCGTCGAACCCGGCACTGCGCAGGAAGTTCTCCCAGCCGTCGTGCCCCTGCGTGATCTCGCGCCTGATGCGGGCGCGGGTCTGCGGCTCCGCGAGGCGGCGCAGCATCGCGGCATCGCCGCCGTCGTGGACCCAGTCGGGGAGCGACGCGTCGAGACTGGTGCCGGCGACGGGATACGGGTACGCCGTGGCCGAGACATCGAGTCCTCGGGCCCTGGCCTTCGCGATCCGCGCCACGATGGCGGGCATGGACTTCCACTTGGTGCGTGTCGCCACCTTCAGGTGGTACACGACGACGGGGATGTCGGCCTGCTCGGCGATGGCGATGGCCTCGTCCAGGGCGGTCTCGAGGCGATCGCCCTCACCTCGGATGTGCGAGACGTAGCGGCCGCCATGCACGGCGGCCGTGCGCGCCAGTGCGACGATCTCGTCCGTGCTCGCATACGAGCCGGGCGGATAAATCAGTGCGCTCGACAGGCCGAACGCGCCCTGGCGCATGGCCGAGTCGAGACGACGGCGCATCTCCTCGAGTTCCTCGGGACGCGCGGCGCGTTGCGAGGAGCCGACGACATCGACGCGCAACTGGTTCAGCGGCGCGAGCGTGCCCACGTTGACGGTGATGCCACGGGTGGCCAGGCGCGAGAGGAACCCGTCGACCCCGCTCCAGTCGAAGGCGATCCCCAGCCTCGACAGGAACGGCAGGTCGGCCGACCCGGCAATCCACAGCGCGGGGGTGTTGGCCTCGCCGATGATCTCGGACGTGATGCCCTGCAGGACGTGGCTCGCGCCCGCGCCATCCTCGAGCAACGTGCGGCCCGACTGCCCTTGCGTGTCGATGAAGCCCGGGGCGACGACCAGGCCGGTGGCGTCGATCGAGACGGCGGCCGTGCGCGTCGCCAGGTCGCCCAGGGCGGCGATGCGATCGCCCTGCACGCCGATGTCCGCACGCATCGCGGGCGTCCCCGTGCCGTCCAGCACCCAGCCGCCGCGCACGACGAGATCGAACTCGGGCGCCGTCGCGCCGCAACCGGCCAGGATGGCGAGCGAGAGCGCGACCGCGCACGTCGGCAGCGCGCGCCACGTCCGGCGGCGGCGATGCAACGCGTCGGCGGGAATGCACGTGATCACGGGTCGGGGGCACCCTCGCATGCTGTGCCAGAATACCGGCAGTGGCCGCCAATCCCCAGCGCCGAAGCCCGACTCTCGTCGAAACTGCCTGCCCACTCGACTGTCCCGACGCCTGCAGCCTGCGCGTCAGCGTCGAGCAGGGCCGCGTCGTTGCCGTCGATGCCGGACCGGCCAGCATCACGACGGGCATGTTCATCTGCGGCAAGGTGCGACGCTTCACCGAGCACCTCTACGGCGAGCAGCGGTTGCTCACGCCGGAGATCCGCGATGGCGCCAAGGGCCTCGGCAAGTTCAGGCGCGCCAGCTGGGAAGAGGCGATGTCGCTCATTGCCGAACGCCTCGGGCAGGCGCGTGACGAGTTCGGCGGCGAGTCGATCCTGCCCTACTCGTATGGCGGCTCCAATGGCTTCCTGACGCACCAGAGCACCGACGCCGACTTGTGGCGATCGCTCGGCGCCTCACGCCTCGCCCGCACGGTGTGCGCCGCGCCGACGGGCCTGGCCGCGCAGGCCATGTACGGCAAGATGGCCGGCGTCGCCTACGAGGACTACGCACACGCACGGCTCATCGTCGTGTGGGGCGCCAATCCCTCGGCCTCGGGCATCCACCTGGTGCCGTACATCAAGCAGGCCCGCGAGGCCGGCGCGACGCTGGTCGTGATCGACCCTCGCGCCACACCGCTGGCGCGCATGGCGCACCTCCACCTGCCGATTCGTCCGGGCACCGACCTGGTCCTCGCCCTCGGTCTCGCCCGCGCGCTGTTCGAGCGTGGCGCGGTCGACGAGGCGTTCCTGGCTCGGCAGGCCTCCGGTGTCGAGGCGTTCCGCGAGCGCGCCCGGCCCTGGACGCCGGATCGTGTCGCCGCCATCACCGGGCTCCCGGAGGCGGCCATCTCCCGACTCGCAGATCTCTACGCGACGATCCGCCCCTCGGTCCTCCGCTGCGGCTGGGGCCTCGAGCGCAACCGCAACGGCACCGAAGCCGTGCTGGCGGTCCTGGCGCTCCCGGCGCTGGTCAATGCCTTCGGCGTGAAGGGCGGGGGCTTCACGATGAGCAACAGCGCGGCCTGGGGCGTCGATGGCGAGCGGTGGCGCCGAACGCCCGAGCCGCCCACGCGCGTGATCAACATGAACCGGCTCGGCGAGGCGCTGGACCCCGCGACGACGCCGCCGGTGAAGGTGCTGTTCGTCTACAACAGCAACGCGCTGGTCACCTCGCCCGACATGAACCGGATCCAGCAGGGCCTGCAGCGCGACGACCTGTTCACGGTGGTCTTCGACCAGGTGCGCACCGACACGGCGCGCTTTGCCGACGTCATCCTGCCGGCCACCACGTTCCTCGAGCACTACGACATCACCCGCGGGTACGGCAACTACGCGATGCAACTCGTGAAGCCGGTGATCGAGCCCGTCGGGGAATCGCGCCCGAACGTGGTGGTGTTCAGCGAGCTGGCAGCCCGGCTCGGCGTCGGGCAGGACGAAGACGAGACCGACACGCTGTTGCGCGTGACGGCGGGCCTGCCCCGGGACCTCGCCCCCGACGTGATGGAACAGCTCGCGGTGCCGCCGCCGAGTGGCGCCCGGCCGGTGCAGATGATCGACGTGTTCCCGAACACGCCCGACGGCAAGATCCACCTCTACCCGGAGGCGCTGGCGGCACAGGGGCCGCTGTACAGCTACGAGGCCGATCCGGCGTCGCCCGAGTATCCGCTCGCCCTGATCTCGCCGGCCAGCGAGAAGACGGTGAGCTCCACGTTCGGCCAGCTCCGGACCAACGTGGCGCGCCTGCAGATCCACCCGGCCGACGCCGAAACGCGCGGCATCGCCGACGGCGACCCCGTGCGGGCGTTCAATGCCCTCGGCGACGTCCATTGCATCGCGCAGGTGACGCATCTGGTCGCGCGCGGGGTCGTGAGCCTGCCGAAGGGCCTCTGGCGCCAGAGCACGTTGAACGGTGAAACGGCCAACGCGCTCTCGCCAGCCACGCTGGAACGCCACTCGGGTGGCGCCTGCTTCAACGACGCACGCGTCGAGGTGGCCCGGATCGTCGGTGCGAGCTTCGGGACGTCGGACGTGAGCGTGTACGTGCCCGGGGCGCCCCGCGACGTGCACTGATGGCGGCGGGCGCCGCGCTCAGCGCGCCCGCACCTTCACCGTGAGACTGCGCTGCTCCGCGCGGTAGCAGACGCGGTCGTCGCAGGCCTGGTAGCGCAGGACGAGCGTGAGGGGCACCCCCTCGGCAGACGCCCGGATCTGCTCACGCAGCCGCCCCTTGACCGTGAACCCCCGCGTCACGACGAAGGGCTTCGTGTAGACGTTGGAGGTCTCCCCGGTCGGCGGGAAGATCGACAGCTCGGCGGCCGGGTAGGTGTGGCCGCCCCCCACGAGGTCGGCCCGCGGCTCGAACTCCAGGCGAAACGGCGCATAGCCTTCGGCATCGTGCGCGTAGATGTGCATGCGCGCACCGGGCGTGACGGCCAGGGTCACGCTGCCGGTGCCGTCGGCGCCGACGCGCGGTTCCCCGGTGACCTGCGCCTGCAGGTGTCGTGTCTGGACGACGCCCTCCGGGAGTTCCGGGTCGCCGGGCATCGCCGGCAGACGCGGCCCCGAGCGGGACTGGCCGATCACCACGAGGGGCGCCGAGAGGACCAGCAGGGCGCAGGCGAGCAGGACACGCATGGTTCGATTACACCACGGGCGTGAGCCAGGGAGCCCCCTGGTTACGAAACCGTCGCGTCACCGACGATTTCCGCGGCCCTTGCCAGGCGGACTGGCGCGGGGCGGCCTGATTCGACAGACGCACGAGCGGCATCGGAATTGCATCGGCATCTCCTGTGGCAACCCCGGCACACGCAGTCCGAGCAGCGGCCGACGGCCCCGAGGGGTCGGTGCGGGCGGCGTTCGGCCACGTGCGCCCCCTGTACATCCCGGTCCACCTCGACGGCCTGGTCATGGACTCGGTGGTCGACTTCCACCTCTACCTCCAGACCTCGCCGGGCCAGTTCATCCTGTTCCGCGGTCCGGACCTGGAGTTCACCGGCACGCACCACCAGCGGCTGCTGGCCAACAACGTCCAGACGCTCTGGCTGAAGGGCGACGAGCGCCGCCGCTACGAGCAGTACGTCGAGCGGCATCTCGACACCCTGCTGGCCAACCCGCAGATCGCCACACCGCGCAAGGTCGAGTTGCTGCAGTCGGCCGCCCAGACGACGCTCGAGTCGATCATGGTCGACCCTCGACACACCGAGGCGGTGCCGCGCACGCGGCGCATCGCCAACCAGACGGTGCAGCTGATCGTGCGGGAGAAGGAAGCCCTGGGGCACATGGCGGCCCTGATGGCGCGCGACTACGACACGGTGCGCCACTCGATGAACGTCAGCGTGTTCGCCACGGGCCTGGCCGTCGCCGCCGGGGTGAAGAACGCCAGCGACCTGCGCGACATCGCCCTTGGCGGCCTGCTGCACGACATCGGCAAGAGCGAGTTGCCCCGCGAGCTGATCGTGAAGCCGGGCGCCTACACGGAGGAGGAGATGGCGCTGATGCGCACGCACGTGGTGCGGGGCGAGGCCATCCTCCAGCAGGACGGGCGCATGGGATCGCTCGGCATGGTCGTCGTGTCGCAGCACCACGAACGACTCACGAGCCTGGGCTATCCCCGCGCACTCGAACCGCAGCACATCCACCTGTTCGGCCGCATCGCCGGCATCGCCGACGTGTACGACGCGATGACCAGCGACCGCAGCTACCAGCGCGCGATGAAGCCCGTGGATGCCCTCCACCTCATGACGACCCACCTGGCGTCGCACTTCGACCAGGAGCTCCTG
>NZ_JBIINP010000111.1:0-14628 GCF_044337415.1 Luteitalea sp. | reverse complement strand
GTGAGGTTGTTGATGGAGAAGCCGGCCAGGTACATCACGCCGAACGTGCCGATGAGCGACAGCGGCACCACGACGCTCGGGATGATGGTGGCCGGGATGTTGCGCAGGAAGACGAACGTGACGAGCACGACCAGCCCGACCGCGAACACGAGCTCGTGCTGCACGTCGGTGACCGAGGCGCGGATGGTGTCGGTGCGGTCGCTGAGGACGGCGACGGTGAGCGTGGACGGCAGGCTGGCAGTCAGCTGCGGCAGCAGGGCATTGATGCGGTCGACCACGTCGATGACGTTGGCGCCGGGCTGCCGCTGCACGTTCACGAGGACCGCGGGCAGGTCGTTGGCCCACGCGCCCAGGCGGGTGTTCTCCGCACCGTCCACGACGTCGGCGACGTCGGACAGGCGCAGCGGCGCGCCGCCCTCGTAGGCCAGGATCAGGTCGCGATAGGCGTCGGCCGAGCGGAGCTGATCGTTGGCGTCGAGCATGAACGAGCGCTCGGGGCCGTCGAAGTTGCCCTTGGGCTGGTTGACGTTGGCGGCGGCAATCACCGCCCGCAGGCTCTGGAGGTTGAGGTTGTGCGCGGCCAGCGCCTGGGGATTGGCCTGGATGCGCACCGCCGGCCGCTGGCCGCCGGCCAGGCTCACGAGCCCGACACCCGGCAACTGCGACAGCTTCTGCGCGACGCGCGTGTCCACCAGGTCGTACACGTCGGGCAACGGCATCGTCGGCGACGTGATCGCCAGCGTGAGGACCGGCGTGTCGGCCGGGTTGACCTTGTTGTAGACGGGCGGCTGCGGCAGGTCGTTGGGCAGGAGGTTGCCCGCCGCGTTGATGGCGGCCTGCACTTCCTGCTCGGCGACCTCGATGGCCTTCTCGAGCGAGAACCGCAGCGTGATCACCGAGGCGCCGCCGGAACTGGTCGACGACATCTGGTCCAGGCCGGGCATCTGGCCGAACTGCCGCTCGAGCGGCGCGGTGACCGCGCTGGTCATCACGTCCGGGCTGGCGCCGGGGTAGAACGTCAGCACGCGGATGGTCGGGTAGTCGACCTGCGGCAGCGCCGACACCGGCAGGAGTCGGTAGGCCAGCGCACCCGACAGCAGCAGCGCCGCCATCAGCAGCGCCGTGGCGACGGGCCGGAGGATGAACGGGCGCGAGATGTTCATGGCCGGGCTGCCTTCGGTCGAGCGGCGGCCGCGTCGGGCGTGGTCGGCGCCGCGGCCGCTGGCCGGGGTGCTACCCCAGGAGTACCGGGCGGGCCGGTGGGTGGGCCGCCGGCAGGAGCACCCGTTCGGCCACCGGTTGGGCCCCCGGCGCCGTCTGTCGGCGCGCCGCCGCCGACGATCTCCACGGTGGTGCCCTCCTGCAGCGCGTCCACGCCTTCGAGGACGACCCGTTCACCAGGCGCGACGCCCTCCGTGATCGCGACCCGATCGCCCTCGGCCGCACCGAGTACGACCTTGCGGATGGTCGCCTTGCCATCAGGCTTGATCACGTAGACGAAGGTGCCGAACGACGCCCGCTGGATCGTCGCAGCAGGCACGACCGTGGCGGCCCGGAGCGTCGACAGGTTCAGGTTGATGTTGACGAACTGGTTCGGGAACAGCGAGTCGTCGCGGTTGTCGAACACCGCCCGCAGCCGGATGGTGCCCGTCGTGGTGTCGATCTGGTTGTCCACCGTGCGCAACGTGCCCGTGGCCAGTCGGGTCGTCTCGGCGCGGTCCCAGGCCTCCACGGCCGGCGTCGCGCCGCGGCGCATGGCGTCGAGCACGGCGGGCAGGTCGGTCTCGGGCACGGTGAAGAGCACCGAAATCGGCTGCGTCTGGGTGATGACGACGATGCCGTTGGCGTCGCCGCTGCGGACGAGGTTGCCGACGTCCACCTGGCGCAGCCCGAGCTTGCCGGCGATGGGCGCCGTGACCTTCGTGAACGACAGCTGCAGCTTGGCGTTGTTCACCTGGGCGTCGTTGGACTGGCTCGTGCCCTCGACCTGCTTGACCAGCGACTCCTGCGCGTTGAGCTGCTGCCTCGGGATGAGCTGGCGATCGAACAGCGACTGGAAGCTGGCCAGGTCGGCGCGCGCATTGGTGAGGCGCGCCTGGATCTCGGCGCGCTGGCCCTCGGCCTGCGCCAGGGCGACCTCGTACGGGCGCGGGTCGATTTCGGCGAGCAACTGTCCAGCCGACACGCGCTGGCCCTCGGTGAAGTACACGCGGACCAGCTCCCCGTCGAGCCGGCTGCGGACGATGACGGTGTTGATGGGGCTCACCGTGCCCAGCGCCTTGAGCGCGACGGCGATGTTGCGCTGTTCGGCGTCCACCACGCGCACCGGCGGCTTCTCGCCGCGACCGCCGCCGAAGCGTCCGCCCCCCTGTGGGATGGGCGCGGGCTTGCCGATGCCGTAGTACCAGACCAGGCCGCCGCCGCCCAGCAACAGCACCAGACCGATGACCCATTGGCCCAGGCGCGATCCCCTGGACGGTGCTTCGACGGACGTGTTCATGATGGCAGTCTGCTCGCTTCCCCGCTCTGCAGTCGAATACGACGGCCCGACGGGCCGCGTGTCTGTGGTCACCCCGAAGGTGTGAGGCCGGAACCGCAGGGTCTATCCGGGCACGTGCCGGGCCAGCAGGTCGTAGGCCTGAAGCCGCATCGGGTCGGGGAAGTCGTGTTCGCTGTCGGGGTGCTCGACATGCAGCGCGCCGGGCGCGCCGAGCAGCGCATAAATGGGACGCGCGGCCGCCACGATCCGGTCCACGCTCTGCCACCGGAAGTTCGCGTCGCGCAGGGGGGCGCTGATGAAGCACGGCCGGGGCGCAAGGGCGCCGATCAACTCCGCGAAGTCGAACGGGATGTCCTGCAGGCGCCCTGCGTAGTCGAGCAACCGCGGCATGTACCGCAGCTGGCACCAGCCCTTCTCCGGCTGCCACACCTTCGGGTCGCCGCCGTAGTAGTCGGTGTAGAGGTCGAGCCCGCAGCTCGACACGACCGCGCCGATGCGCGGCTCGAGCACGGCCGTGTACACCGCGTTGTGGCCACCCAGCGAGTGCCCGATGGCGCCGACTCGGCCTGCAGCGACGAACGGCAGCGACTCCAGCACGTCGATCGCCCGGACGTTGTCCCAGATGGCCTTCATCGTCCCGCTCTCGTAGCCCAGGCCGCGCACATCGGGCTGGTAGCGCGCCAGCAGCGGATACGACGGCGCGATGGTCACGAACCCGCGTTCGGCGAGTTCGGCCGCGTAGGCGCGATTGGGGCGGCCGCCGAGTCCGACGACGACGTCGTGGCCGATGGTGTTGTCGGTGGGGTGCAGGCAGAGCACGGCCGGTGCGGGGCGGCCGCGCAGCGCGGCCTTCGGCACACAGAGCCACGCGGGCGTGCGGGACCCCGGCTCGGATTGGTACGTGATGGCACGTCGCACGTAGGTGCCGGCATCGGTCTCGTCGAGCACCTGCACCGCCAGCGGCACGCGCTTGTCCCGCCCGGGCAGGGGCCCCATCACCTGCTGCATGGCCCGGACCACCTCCGCGCGTCGTCGCGCCCACTCGGCTGGCGTGGTGACGGGCCGGACGACGCCGGCGTCGTCGCGATGGCGCAGGAGGTCGAGGCGATCGAGGCGCGCCTGGGGCGTCTGGGGCGCCTGCGCGATGGCCGGGCGTGCACGCAAGGCGGGGAGCGCCAGGAGCGCGGTGAGCAGGTGGCGGCGGGACGGAAGCATGCCGCGTCACCTTGACCGGGCGTGGGCGCCGCGTCAAGCGCGTGGTACCGTCCTCGGCCATGCCTGCCTCCGCGACGACCTTCACGCACGCCATCGTGCGGCGCCCTGCCGCCTCGGCGATCCACGGCCTGCGCTCGGTGGATCGCGGCGCCCCGGACATCGACGCGCTGCGCCGCGAGCATGCGGCCTACATCGACATCCTCACGCGCGTCGGGCTCACCGTCGATGTACTCGGGCCGCTCGAGGCGTTCCCCGACAGCGTGTTCGTCGAGGATCCGGCGCTCGTCTTCCCGGAAGGCGCCATCCTGCTCCGCCCGGGCGCGGCGTCGCGCCTCGGCGAGGCGGCCGAGATCCGTTCCGCCCTGGACGACCGGTTCGGGCGCGTGCTGGCCCTGGAGGAGGGCTTCGCCGATGGCGGGGATGTGTTGCGCACCCCCGACGCCGTCTACATCGGCCTGTCGGCACGCACCGACGAGGTGGGCGCCACGGCGCTGTCGGGCCTGCTGGCGACGCTGGGGTACCGCGCGGTGATCGTGCGGCCGCCCGACGGCGTCCTGCACCTCAAGACGGCCTGCTCACTGGTCGACGATCGCACGCTGTTGGCGACCCGCGAGATTGCCGACGCGGGGCTCATCGCCGATCTCGACGTGGTGATCGTGCCCGACGGTGAGGACCTGGCGGCCAACCTGCTCGGCATCAACGGGGTGGTGCTGATGGCCGACGGTTTCCCGCAGACGAGCGCGTTGCTGGCCGCGCGCGGGCACGAGGTGCGGACGCTGACGGTGGGCGAGGTGATGAAGCTCGACGCCGGCCTGTCCTGTATGTCGCTGCGCTGGTAAGGCGAGTGCCTCGACGAGGGCGAACTGCCTGACCGTCGGACAAGTCCGACGGCTACGAACCCATCGGTTGCGTGTGGTCGGCGCACGCCAGAGGACGCACCGACGGCTCAAGGCCCATGGCGCAGAGTGCTTGCCCTCGGAGCAGGATGCTTTCTGAGCCCTGAGCCCTGAGCCCTACGCGTTGACCGCCTCGCCGCGCTGCTGCAGCAGCGCACGCGAGGTCACGAGCAGCACGCTCAGCGCCACGCCTTCCGCGGCCACCTTGACCGTGGCGAGGTCGGGGAACGACGGCGCGATGCGCACGGTGCGGTCGTTGGGATCCTGGCCGAGCGGGTGCGTGGCGCCGGCCGGCGTCAACTCGACGCCCGCCGCCTTGGCCGCCTGCACCAGCGCCTTCGCGCAGCCGTCCATCACGTCGAGCGAGATGAAGTAGCCGCCCTTGGGCACCAGCCACGAGGCCACGCCCGTGCCGCCGAGGTGCTCGGCGAAGGTCGCCGAGACGGCCTCGAACTTGGGCGCCATGATCGCGCGGTGCCGGTCCATCAGCGCGAGCAGGCCGTCGGCATCCTTCAGGAAGCGCACGTGCCGCAACTGGTTCACCTTGTCGCTGCCGATGGTGCGCTTGCCCATGCGCCCGAGGTACCACTTCACGTTGTCGGGTGAGCCTGCGAAGAGCGACACGCCGGCGCCGGCGAGCGTGATCTTCGACGTCGACCCGAACACGAAGGCGCGGTCGGCGTTGCCGTGCGCCGCACACCGCTCGATCAGGCTCGGAATCTCGACGCGCTCCTCGGTCAGGTGATGCACCGCGTAGGCGTTGTCCCAGAAGATCCGGAAGTCGGGCGCGGCCGTCTTCATCGAGGCGAGCCGCTCGACCACGGCGCCCGCGTACACCGCGCCCGACGGGTTGGCGTACTTGGGCACGCACCACATGCCCTTGATCGACGCATCCGCGAGCACGAGCTTTTCGACCACGTCCATGTCCGGGCCGTCGTCGAGCAGCGGCACCGCGATCATGTGGATGCCGAAGTCCTGGCAGATGGCGAAGTGACGGTCGTAGCCGGGGACCGGGCAGAGGAACGTCACGCGGTCCTCGCGGGCCCACGGCCGCGGGCTGCCGACCGTGCCCTTCAGCAGGCTGTAGGCCACCGCGTCGTGCATCAGTGCCAGGCTCGAGTTGTCGCCGATGACGATCTGGCTGGCCGGCGCGCCGAACAGGGGCGAGAACAGCGCGCGCAGTTCGGGCAGCCCCTGCAGGACGCCGTAGTTGCGCGTGTCGGTCTTGTCGGCCGCCAGGTAGTCGCCCTCGCCGGGCAGGCCGAGCAGCCCGTTCGAGAGGTCGAGCTGCTCGCTCGACGGCTTGCCGCGCGTGAGGTCGAGGGCCAGGCCCCGCTGCGTGAAGGCATCGTAGCGGCGCGCGACGTCGGCGTGGACGGCGGCAAGGTCGGCGGTCGGGAGCGAGGACAGTTGGGCCACGACCCTTGACGATACCGTAGCCATGCGTTGCATGCGCGTTACGGTGCTCGTCCATGCCAACGATGCATGTGTCTGTGGCGCGTTCGCGTCCCGCCATCGAACCGCGAAGCTCCACGGTACTCTTCCGCGAGGGCGGCAGGCGCCGACGCGGGAGGATCGATGTCGCATGTGTGGGTGTGGGTGATGGCGGGAGTGCTCGGCGGCGCACTGGGGCGTGCGTGGCGAGGTGGTGCCGCGTCGACGCTGGCCAGCGATGTGGTCGGTGGCCTGCTGGGCGCCCTCGCGTGTGGCCTGATCGCCCACCGCGTCGGTGGACTGGGACCGGAAGCGCTGATGGGCCACCTGGTGGTCGGCCTGGCAGGGGCGCTTCTGCTGCTCTCGGGAGTGCGGGTGGTCGCGTGGCTCCTGCCGGGCGTAGCGGTGACTGGAGGCGCCGGGCCGCGCGTGCTCGACCTGGAAGCGGGCCTGCGACGCCTGGGCGAACTTCAGCGACGCCTGCTCCACGGTGTCCTCGCTCGGACGCCCGTGGCCCGCGATCCCAACGAGGTCTTCGATGCCGAGTCGACGCTCGGCGACCGTGTCGCAGACCGCGTGGCGCGCTTCGGCGGGAGCTGGACGTTCATCGGCATCTTCGGCGTGATCATCCTCGGGTGGATGGCGCTCAACGAGGAATCCGCGAGCCCGTTCGACCCCTACCCGTTCATCCTGCTGAACCTCGTGTTGTCCTGCCTCGCCGCCCTGCAGGCACCGGTCATCATGATGAGCCAGAACCGGCAGGCGTCCAGGGACCGCATGGAGGCGCATGCGGACTACGAAGTGAACGTGCGCGCCGAACTCGCGGTCATGGAACTGCACGCCAAGGTCGACGAACTGCGCGAGCGCGACTGGGCGCGCGTGCTCGACATCGTGGAGCGGCAGGCGCGCGTCATCGAGGCACTCGAACGCCGCCTCGACGCGGGGGGGCGGGGCGGGGAGTGAGCCCGGGCGTCGTGCCCGTTCAGCCGAAGAGGTCGGTGATCGGCTTGCCGAGGCCGTCGCGCGTGATGTACACGGGGCGCTTCTCGACCGTATACGCCGTGTCCGGGGCGATGCCGAGCGCGTGGAAGATCGTCGCGTGCAGGTGCTCGATTGGAACCGGGTGCTCGAGCGTGGTGCAGGGGCGCTCGTCGGCGGTCCTGCCGTACACGAAGCCCTTCTTGATGCCCCCGCCGAACATCAGGATCGACCCGGCCGCCGTGAAGTGGCGGTGCATCCCGTAGTGGCGGATGTCGGACATCACGTTCGGGATGTTGATGGCCTGGTCCTTCACTTCGTTGCCGACCTTGCCCTCGGTGACCGCATCGCGCCCGAACTCGCTGGCCAGCACCACCAGCGTGCGGTCGAGCAGGCCACGCGCCTCGAGATCGCGGATCAACTGTGCGATCGGCGCATCGATCAGCTTCTTCATCGCCGCAGCCCGCTCGTGGCCGTGCTCGTGGCTGTCCCAGTTCAGGAACGGGATGTACTCCGAGGTGACCTCGACGTAGCGCGCGCCGGCCTCGACCAGCCGACGCGCGAGCAGGCAGCCCTGCCCGAAGCGCCCCGTGTCGTAGGCGTCGTAGGAGGCCTTCGGCTCGAGCGCAAGGTCGAACGCCTTCGCCGACGACGAGCGCAGCAGGCGGTCGGCGCCGTCCAGCGCCCGCACGAGCGACTCCCGCTGGAAGTCGCTGCCATAGCGCCCGACCGGTTCCTGCGCGAGCAACTGCTCGAACAACTGGCGTCGACTCTGGAAGCGCGTCCCGCCGAGTTCCTTCGGCGGACGTACTGCCGAGGCCGCGTCCTGCGGATCGACGATGAGGAACGGCCCGTGCTCGGTGCCGAGGAAGCCCGCCGTGTGGAACGCCTTGAGCGTGCCGATCTCGCCGGCGCCCTCCACCGTCTGCCCGACGGCGATGAACGCGGGCATGTCGGGCTCGCGCGGCCCGAGCGTGCGCGAGATGATCGACCCGATGTGCGGCATCGCCATCGGCTGCGGCGGCACGTAGCCCGTGTGCCAGTGAAACTGGTGCCGCGAGTGCAGGATGAAGCCGAGATCGGCGGCCTGGAACGTGCGGATCACCGTGCCGCGATCCATCACGCTGCCGACGCGCTCGAGTCCTTGCGTGAACTTGATGTGATCGACGGCCGTGTCGATGGTCGGGAACGTGCTGAGCACGTCGCTGATCGGCACCCCCGGCGCGAACGGCGTGTAGCGCTTGGGGTCGAAGGTCTCGGTCTGGGCCATGCCGCCGGCCATCCACAGCACGATCACGGCATCGGCGGTGGCCTTCGGGGCAGGCGCCGCGGCACGGAGGCGCGGCTCGCTCCCGGCCAGGGCTGCCAGCGTGCCGGCGGCCGTCGCGCCGAGGAAGTGACGCCGGCTGACCTCGGCGTGGATGCGGCGTTCCTCGCGCGACAGGGCCGACAGCGTCGGATCGTCGTCGACCGGGGAGGCGGGGCGGGCGTGGGACTCGCGTGCCATCTCGTGCCTCAGAAGAGCAACTGGAACTCGGGCTTCATCAGCACGGCCCAGAGGAAGTCGGCCACACCCGCAGGCGACAGCCGGCCGGGCTGCGCGGCGTCGGTCACGGCCCGCTCGGCCAGGGCGCGCTCACGGGCCGACGGGGCCCGTGCGAGCGCCTGCCAGAACACGCGATCGACGAGCACGCGTGCCGACGAGGTCGCCACCGGGGCGGCCACGGGCGGCGGACCGCTCGACGGCAGCAGGTGCGCACGGTCGGGCTCCGCGTCGAAGATGAAGAAGCGGACCGACGGATTGAGCGTCGCCCCCACTTCGCTGCGCGCGTTGGCGATGTCGACCAGCCCGCGCATCCGCACGAAGCCGCGGCCCGTGAGGTCGAGTCGGATCATCGAGGGCGCCCGCACCTGGAGCAGCGTCTCGCTGCGATGCTGCACCTTCGGGCCGTCGGCGGCCACCAGCTCTGTGAGGCGCGTGGACGTCCCATTCGCCTGTTCGAGGAACACCTCGCGCCACACCGGCGACACGAGTTCCGGCTCGTTCGAGCCTGTGTCTTCCACCACCAGCCACATCGCCGTCGCGCCGGTCACGTCGAGGTCGAAGCCGCGGGGCCTGGGCGCCCGCCCGGCGATCGTCGCGTTGTAGCGGCTGAATACGGGGCGCTCCAGCTGACCGACCAGCCGGCGGCCCCCGCGCATCAACCAACTCGTGAGCCGTTCGCCGTTCACCAGTTCGAGCGCCTGCGGCGTGGTCGCATCGTCGGGGCGGGTCGAGATCACCTGGTCGCGGATGGGCCGTCCGAGCGCGCGTGTGAGGGAACTCGAGGTCGCTCGCCATTCGCGCCCGAAGACACCTGACGATGGCGAGTCGGAGTCGAGCCGGAGCGCAACGCTCGCCGGCCCGGCCGGGCGCGGCGCGGGCGGGCCCGGCCACGTGCTCCATTCACCGGTGAGCGTGCCGATCGCGTCGGCGAACTGCTCGGCCGTGAGCCGCCGAATCTCGGGTCCCTCGAACACGTAGCCCTTCGCCGCGGGCTCCGCGCGGCGAGGGACGGCCGGCAACTGGTACGCGCGCGACGTCATGATCGTCGCCACGAGGTGCTTGACGTCGTACTGGTGTGCCACGAAGTCGCTGGCGAGCCAGTCGAGCAGCGGCGGGCTCCACGGCGGCGTGTCCATCTCGTCCGAGTTGGCGACGATGCCGTGGCCGAGCAGGCGTTCCCAGAGGCGGTTGACGAGCGTGCGCGGCAGGCGGCCGTTGCGCGGGTCGGTGAAGATGCCGGCGGCGGCCTCGCGCCGGTCGTCGAGCCTGTCGCTGCGCGGCGCGCGCTGCAACTCGGGGAAGAGGAAGCGGGGGCCGGTGTACTCGTCGCGCGCGACGTCGCAGCGGTACAGGCGCAGCCGCGGCTCCGGCGAGAAGAACGCCGCAAGCCCGAAGGCGTCGACCAGCTTCCACTTGTTCACGAAGCTGTCGTGGCAGGCGTTGCACTTCATGTTGACGCCGAGGAACACCTGCGCCGTGTTCTGCGATGCCTGCATCCAGGGCGTGACGGCGGCGCTCGTCTCGCCGCGCCAGTTCACGCCGATCAGGAAGCCCTCCGGGCCGTCGGCGGCCGGGTTCACCAGCGCGCTGACGAAGCGGTCGTAAGGCGTATTGCTTCGGAGCGAAGCGAGCAGCCAGGGCGTGATGCTGCGGCGGCCGTTCTGCTCGGAGAAGTACGTCACGCCGTCCTCGTTCCGGAGGAGGTCGTTCCAGAAGGTCATCCAGTGATCGGCGTACCGATCGCTGTCGAGGAGCAGCGTCGCGACCAGGCGCTCCCGCTTGTCGGCGCGCCGATCGGCGATGAAGGCCTGCAGGGCTGCCGGCTCGGGGAGCAGGCCCCACGCGTCGAGGTAGGCGCGGCGGGCGAACACCGCGTCGGACACGACGTCGGGGGCCGCCGCCCGGTGCGCGACACGGGACAGGTAGTCGGCCACCAGGCGATCCACCGGGCGATCCCAGGCGGGCCACGGACTGGCGGGCACCTCGGGTTGCGTGAGCGTGAGCGGCAGTTCCCAGGGCGGCGGTGCGGGCGGTGAGGTTGGCGTCGGCCGTGCGCCCTCGTCGATCCAGGCGCGGATGAGCGCCTGCTGCGCGGCCGGGAGCGGGTCCTCGCCCTTGGGCATCACGGGCTCGGTGGTGCCGTCGATCCGCTCCACCAGCAGGCTCGTGCGGCTCGACCCGGGACGGACGATCGCGCCGCTGCGGCCGCCGTCGAGCACGTCCGCGTAGTTGGCGAGCGAGAGGCCGCCCTTGCGCGTGTTGCTGTCGTGGCAGTCGGCGCAGAACTCGTCGAGGATGGGCTGGATCTGTGTCGCGTAGTCGATGCGGCCGACCGTCGCGGTTGCGGCGACAGGCGGCGCGGGACCGGCCGCCGGGGCTCGAGGCGGGGCCGGGGTCTGCGCGCGCATCACCGTCGTGGCCAGCCACACGAGGCTCGTGCCGACGAGGCACACCCGAGTCATGGGGAGAGCTTATAACGCTTAACGCTTAACGCTTAACGCTTAACGCCTAACGCCTAACGCCGAACGCTGGATGTCCTGCGCGGAGGTCGGTCTCCGAGGTAGGGCGCGGTGTCCCACCGCGCCGTTCGCGACAGCCGTGGGATAGCGGCGCGGTCGGAGACCGCGCCCTACCTGTGTGTCACGCGGGCGATGCGGCCGGCAGAGCCGCTGGCGTAGCCCACGGACCCATCCGGGGCCATGCTGAGTGCGTCGTACCCCTCGCCACCCGCCGGCGTCCAGCGCACGCCATCGTCGTCGGACACGTCGGCGCCGGAGGGCCCGACGGCGATCCACGCGCGCGGGCCTCGCGCGCGCAGAGGCGCCACCACCGAGCGATACCCGGAGAGTCCCGGGGCTGCCCGCCAGGTCCTGCCGCCGTCGTCGGTCGCCGCGGCGTTGTCCACGGCCTCGCGTTCCTTCGTGTACACCCCACCCACCACCAGGCCGTGGCGGTCGTCGCGCATGGCGATGGAGAAGATCCCGGAGGCCTGCCCGGTGGCCACCGGCGTGGTCGCGACCGACCACGTGCGGCCGGCGTCGGGCGAGTGCAGCACGCGCGAGGCGGTGGTGGCGATCCACACGTGGGTGCCGCGGACGGCCACGTTGGTGCCGCTGGCGGCAAACGCGCCCTCGCCCTCGAGCGCGGGCGGCAGTGCCTCCGGCGGGATGCGGGTCCAGGAGCGCCCGCCGTCGGCCGTGGTCAGCACGACGAACCGGCCGGCGACGGCATCGCTCACGGCCACGCCGCGCGCGCCGTCCACGAAGGCGATCGCATCGAGGAACATCGCTGCCTCGGTGGCGGTGTACCGCAGCGACCACGTGGCACCGCCGTCCTCCGTCCTGTAGATGCGCGAGCCCTCACCGGGGGCCGCGCTCATCGCCACGGCGGTGGTCTCGCTCCAGGCCTCGATGTCGCGGAAGTCGAGGGCTTCGGCGCCAGTGACCGGACGAGGCTGCCAGGTGCGCCCCCCGTCGGTCGTGCGCAGCACCGTGCCTCGCTCGCCGCTCGCCCAGGCGATCTGCGCCGACACGGCATGGATGCCGCGCAGGCGCGCCGACACGCCGGTCGAGAGCGGCTCCCACCGGACGGACGGGGCCTGGCCGGTCGCGGCGACGCCCGCGAGGGCGAGGAGCATCAGGGACGCGAGAGGGGTGCGCACACGCACGATGGTGCCACGAGCGGCGCAGCGGCGCGCCACCGCGCGATAATGGCGCCGCGTGCCCGAGGGCGGGCCGCACGGGAGACCATCGTGGCCGGACGACTCGCAGGGAAACGGGCGCTCATCACCGCGGCGGCGCAGGGCATCGGCCGCGCCAGCGCCGAGGCATTCATCCGGGAAGGCGCGCAGGTGGTCGCCACCGACATCAATGCCGCCGCACTCGCCACGCTTTCCGGGTGCGAGACGCGCGTGCTCGACGTGACCGACGGCGCTCAGATCGCGGCGTTGGTCGCCGAACTCGGCACGATTGATGTGCTGTTCAACTGCGCCGGCGTGGTGCACGCCGGCTCGATTCTCGAGTGCACCGACGCCGACTGGGACCTCGCGTTCGCGCTCAACGCGAAGGCGCAATTCCGGCTCGTGCGCGCGTTCCTGCCGGGCATGGTGGCGCAGGGCCGCGGCTCCATCATCAACATGTCGTCGGTGGCGTCCAGCGTGACGGGCGTGCCGAACCGCTTCGCGTATGGCGCGAGCAAGGCGGCCGTGGTGGGGCTCACCAAGTCGGTGGCGGCCGATTTCGTCGCCAGGGGTGTGCGGTGCAATGCGATCTGCCCGGGCACGGTCGAGTCGCCGTCGTTGCGCGACCGTATCCGCGCGCAGGCGGCGGCCAACGGCCAGGAGGAGGCCGAGGTGCTCGCCGCGTTCGAGAAGCGACAGCCGATGGGGCGCCTCGGCCAGCCTGAGGAGATCGCGATGCTCGCCGTCTACCTCGCGTCGGACGAGTCGGCGTTCACCACCGGCGCCATCCACGTCGTGGACGGGGGGTGGACGACGTAGGGGGGACGGGTAGCGGGTACCGGGTACCGGGTACCGGGTACCCGGGGCCATCTAGGGGCCGGCCGACCCAGCAGAAACAGGTAGGGCCGGCTGTCCTAGCCCGGCCCCGTAAAGCAGTCGGTAGGGCCGGCTCTCCGAGCCCGGCCCACTGATGGAACGCTTACGCGGCTTCGGCCTTGCTCTGCTGCTCGATCGGACGCAGCTGGAGGTCGGGCATCGGCGTGCCGGCAAACAGCTTCTGGCAGGGGATGGCCATCAGCCGCGCCCAGCGCACCGACCGGCTGACGCGGGCGCTGTCGGTCGCGATGCCGGTGTTGGCGTACATCTGGCGGTAGATCTTCGAGATCAGCAGGAACGCCAGCCGCGACTTGAGCGACTTGACGACCTTGGCGCGCTTCCAGATGCTCTTGGTCGAGTAGAACCGGTCCCACACGCCCTGCGTGCGTTCGCGGATCTCCTGCGCGCTCATCACCGGGTGCTCGATGTACACCTTCGGACGCACGGCCTGCGGGATCAGCCAGTGGCGCGACACCGGGATGCCGTTGACCGACTCCGGATGCTCGCCCAGTGTCTTCTCCCAGGCGGCGAAGTCCAGCGTGCCCGGGAATGGCGTCAACATCACGAACTGCGCGAACGTCACGTCGGCGCGTTCGGCCACCGAGAGGCACGTGTCGAACGTCTCGGGCTTGTCGCTCGGCAGTCCGAAGATGAACGACCCGAGCACGTGCACGCCGTGCTTGCGGAACTGCTGCAGGCGCGTGACGAGCGCCTCGCCGGCGACGTTGAAGCCCTTGTAGACGTCCTTGAGGCCCTCGGGCGTCACCGACTCGACCCCGACCAGCGCGCCCTTGATGTGGGCGCGCGCCATGGCGTCGAGGAACTCCGGATCGTCGGCGGCCTCCATCGTGATTTGCGTGAACATCACGGTGTCCTTCGGCAGGCGCGCCAGTTCCTCCATCAAGGCGAACCGCTCGGCCCGGATCGCCTTCAACTCCTCGAGCCGGTCCTTGTTCTCGCGCCGCGCCGCCATGCGCAGGTCCTCGAGCGTCACCGGGTAGAAGTTGTCGTCGGCCAGCGCGATGAAGCGGAAGCCGCGCCGACGCAATTCGAGGATCTCGTTGATCACGACGTCGACGTGCCGATGCCGTGGTGCCTGGCCGTCGGTGCGCCACACGGAGCAGAACGAGCAGTGCTTCGGGCAGCCGCGCACGGTCTGCACCGAGGCCCACATGTACTTGCCCGTCGGCAGCATGTCCCAGCGCCCCGGCTTGAACTGCTCGGCGGCGATGCGGCCGCCGTCGTACAGCGGCTTGGGCGCACCCGCCGCGATGTCGGCCAGCGCGGTCGGCCAGGCGACTTCGCCGTCGCCGGTCACCACCGCATGGGCGCCGCCGAGGTCGCGGGCCTCGTCGGGGAACAGGGTGGCGTGGATGCCGCCGTAGACCACGGTGGCCCCCGCCTCACGCGCGGCCTTGCCGATCTCGTAGCCGCGCAGGGCATTGCCCGTGTGGATGCCGATCCCCACCGTGTCGCCGCGTTTCAGGATCGCGGGATCGAGGGG
>NZ_JBIINP010000294.1:0-4142 GCF_044337415.1 Luteitalea sp. | reverse complement strand
AGGAGGGCGGGATCGTCGTAGTAGAGGCGGGTGGTCACGGTCACAGGCTACAGCCTACAGGCTACAGGCAGCCTGTGGCCTGCAGCCTGTGGCCTATTTGACCCTGAACAAGAGCAGATGCTGCCAGGGCAGTGAGTCGACGCGCCTGTCGAGCACGAGGCCCTCGGCGCCGAACTCCTGCTCGGCCTGCTTCACGCTCATCTTGTGTTCCTCGCGGATCGGCACGTCGCGGTCCTCCTTGCGGAACTCGACGATCGCGATCCGGCCCCGCGGCGACAGCGCCGCCTTCATCGCGCGCAGGACGCGCTGCGGGGAACCGAGCTCGTGGTACACGTCCACCATCAGGATCAGGTCGACGGCGCCGGTCGGCAGGCGCGGGTCCTCGGGCGTGCTGCGCACCAACTCGATGTTGGTCAGGCCAGCCTTCTTCGCCCGGCGGCCCACCATCTCGAGCATCTCCGGCTGGAGGTCGACCGCGAGCACCTTGCCGGTCGGGCCAACGGCGCGGGCGATGCGCTCGGTGTAGTAGCCGGATCCCGCCCCGAAGTCGGCCACGACCATGCCCGGCTCCAGCCGCAGTTCCTTGATGGCGAGGCTTGGGCGCTCCTCTGCCTCGCGCTCCGGCCGCTCAAGCCAGGGGGCGCCTTCGTGCCCCATCACGCCGGCGATGATCCGGCCCGACACGGGGTGGGCCGTGCCGGCCTGGGCGAACAGCAGCACGCCGGCAGCGAGGTAGATGCCGGCGCCGAGGGCAAGGGTGCGCAAGCGCGACCGCGACATGCCCGATATGACGCTCCACCCCGCCGGTTTGGCTTCAGGCCGCCCCTGCCCATCGGCAGTGCACCCGACCGCGGCCCGGACGGCGTCCTAGGGGCGTGACGACGCCCTGCGAGTTGCGGCCGGGAGTTTTGCACACGTGACCGACCCGCTGGTCTGGATCGGGTTCAACGTGTTCGTGCTGGCGATGCTGGCACTCGACCTGTTCGTCTTCCACCGCGAGGCCCACGAGGTCAACCTCCGCGAGGCGGCCGCGTGGAGCGTTGTCTGGGTCCTCGTGGCGCTGGCGTTCAACGTCGGACTCTACGCCCTGCAGGGGCCCGACGCCGCCCTCACGTTCCTCACGGGGTACCTGATCGAGAAGGCGCTGTCGGTCGACAACATCTTCGTCTTCGTCCTGATCTTCAGCTACTTCAAGGTCCCTTCGCGCTACCAGCACCGCGTCCTGTTCTGGGGCGTGCTCGGCGCCCTCGTCATGCGCGGCGTGATGATTGCCGCCGGCGCCTACCTGATCGCGCAGTTCCACTGGATCGTGTACGTGTTCGGCGCGTTCCTCGTGTTCACCGGCCTGCGCATGGCCACCCAGGACGAGCACGCGATCGAGCCGGAGTCCAACCCGGTGATCCGGCTCATACGGCGGTTCGTGCATGTCACGTCCGAGTACCGCGGGCAGGCGTTCCTCGTACGAGAGCCCGATGCGGCGGGCGTGATGCGGTGGGTGGCCACGCCGTTGTTCGTGGTGCTGGTGCTCGTCGAGACTACTGACCTGATCTTCGCCGTCGACTCGATCCCGGCCATCTTCGCCGTCACGCAGGACCCGTTCATCGTCTACACGTCGAACGTCTTCGCGATTCTCGGCCTGCGGGCGCTCTACTTCCTGCTGGCCGGCGTGGTCCACAAGTTCCACTTCCTGAAGCTGGGCCTCAGCGCGATCCTCGTGTTCGTGGGCGTGAAGATGCTGATCGTCGACCTCTACAAGGTGCCGATCGGCGTGTCGCTCGGGATCATCGCCACGACCCTTGCGGCGTCGGTCGTCGCCTCGCTGCTGTTCCCGAAGGCCGTCGCCGCGCACGACCCCATGAAGAGCAGTTCAGACTCCACAATTCAGAATTGAGGATCTGCCGGCACGGCACACGCAGTGCGGGTCGAGAAGAACTGTGGCGGAGCCCGCTGCGCCCTTCATTCTGAACTCTGAATTCTGAATTGCGGCGCCTGTACCCGCCAGGCGCCGCTACAGGTCCAGCACGAAGTGGTACGCGCTGATGCGCATGCGGTGACGCAGGTAGAACCGGTGCGCGTCGTGCCGTTGCACGCCCGAGTCGAGCTCGAAGGCCGCGCAGCCCTGCTCGCGGGCGTACGCGACCAGCCAGTGCAGCAGCGTGTCGCCGTGGCCCTTCGACCGCTCACCCTCGTCGGTCACGAGGTCGTCGACGTAGAGCACGAGGCCCTCCTTCAACTGCTCCAGCAACCGGAAGCCCGCCACGGCCACCACACGGCCGTCGACCGCGTGCACCACGAGCCGCAGGCCCAGGCGCTCGGCGGCGCGCACGCGCTCGACGAAGCCGGCCTCATCCAGGTTCGGCCGGAGCTGACGCATGACGGGAAACGCCGAGGCGATCTCGGCGTCGGTGACGGCGAAGGTGGTGGTCGTCATCACGGATCGGGAATCGGGAATCGGGAATCGGCAGTCGGGAGTCGGGAGTGGGTCAGGCGCCGGCGAGGGCCGGGTCCGGCAGGCCGGCGTCGGCGAAACCGCGTGCCCGGAGCTGGCAGCTGTCGCAGCGGCCGCACGAGCGTCCCTCCGGCGTCGGCGCGTAGCACGAGTGGGTGAGGCCGTAATCGAGGCCCAGCGCCGCGCCGCGCCTGATGATGTCGGCCTTGGTCAGGTGCTGCAGCGGGGCGTGGATCCGCAGTGGACGTCCGCCGACGCCCGCCGCCGTCGCGATCCGCGCCATCGTCTCGTAAGCCGCGATGTACTCGGGGCGGCAGTCGGGATAGCCCGAGTAATCGAGGGCGTTGACGCCGATCACGATGTCGGAGGCGCCGACGGTTTCTGCCCACGCGAGCGCCAGCGACAGGAAGATCGTGTTGCGCGCCGGCACGTACGTGCTCGGGATGTCGTGGGCCTGGCTCACGTCGCGATCGAGTGGCACTGCGCCCGCGCCGGTCAGCGCCGACTGCGCGATCTCGCGCAGGTCGAGGTCCAGTTCGACGTGCCGCTCCACACCGAGGGCCGCGGCCGCCCGACGCGACGCCTCGATCTCCTGCGGGTGGGTCTGCCCGTAGCGCACGGTGAGCGCGAACAGCCTGAACCCCTCCGCCTTCGCGATCGCGCCGGCGGTGTACGAGTCGAGCCCGCCGCTGAGCAGCAGGATGGCCGGGGGGGCAGGCGTGGTCATACGCGGCGCGCCGCCGGTTCCCACACGTACTTGTGCTGCTGCAACTGCAGCCGCACCGGCAACCGGCTCTCGAGGATCCACGCCGCCAGGTCGGCCGGTGGCACCAGCCCCCACGCGGGCGAGAAGTGCAC
The DNA here is from genome assembly GCF_044337415.1 of Luteitalea sp. Classification (GTDB taxonomy): domain Bacteria; phylum Acidobacteriota; class Vicinamibacteria; order Vicinamibacterales; family Vicinamibacteraceae; genus Luteitalea. The sequence goes on along the minus strand of NZ_JBIINP010000294.1, from coordinate 835 downwards.
GGCGCCGCAGCGGGCCGCGAGGTCGTACGTCGTGACCACGTCGCGCGCGTACTCGAAATCGAGCCGGTCCGCGATCACGAACTTGACCTCGTCGCGCGGCGTGAGCAGGTCGAGGTTGGGCCAGTGCATCCGCTCGGACTCGCCGCTGCCCGGGCACTTCACGTCGACGATGCGGTGGACGCCGACCGGGACGTCGCCGATGGGCATGTGGCCGCCCGTCTCGATCAGCACGGTGTAGCCGGCGTCGAGGAGCTGCTGCATGAGCGGGATCGCCTGCTTCTGCAGCAGGGGCTCCCCGCCGGTCAGCTCGACGAGCGGCAACCCGATCGTCCGCACCTCCGCCAGCACCTCCTCGACTGCCTGCTTGCGCCCTTCGGTGAAGGCGTACACGGTGTCGCACCAGCGGCAGCGCAGGTCGCAGGCCGTGAGCCGCACGAAGGTGCACGGCTGGCCCGCGAAGCTCGACTCGCCCTGGATGGACGGATAGATCTCGGTAATCGTCAGGGCAGGGGCGGACATGGGAGGATCGAGCAGGGTGCGGCCGGTCCGCACAGCGAATTGTAGCAATGGCCGAGCGCGTCCCGCTGATCCAGGTCGGCACCTCAGGGTGGCACTACCCGCGCGGGCGCGGGGCGTGGACGGGCATCGTGTACCCGCCGCCCCGGGCGCGGGGTGGCGCCGACGAACTCGAGTGGTACGCGCAGCGGTTCCGCACGGTGGAGGTCAACGCGTCGTTCTACCGCGATCTCGACCCGGCGATGACGCAGCGCTGGGTGGCGCGGACGCCCCCGGGCTTCGAGTTCGCGGTGAAGCTGCACCAGCAGTTCACGCACCC
>NZ_JBIINP010000293.1:0-4146 GCF_044337415.1 Luteitalea sp. | reverse complement strand
GCGCGGAAGGTGGACATGGTCCTGCTGGCCCGGCTGTCGGAGGCCGACTGCAACGGCCGCGGCGGCGTGTTCGACTGCAGCTTCGGCCAGTGGTTCCTCGACCGCGTGGCGGCGCTCGGCGTCGAGCATGCCCCACCGCCGCCGCTGCTGCTCGGCCGTCACCTGATCGCGCTCGGCGTCGCGCCGGGACCGCGCATGGGAGAGATCCTGAAGGCGGTCTACGAGCAGCAGCTCGATGGGGTGGTGACGACGGTGGAGGAGGCCATCGAGGCTGCGCGTGGCAATTTGAAATCGCACATTTGAGATTCTCGGGCGAGGGCCTCCGGCCACTCGCCACGATCAGGGATGGCGAGCGAGCGGTGGCCGTCAGGCCGAGCCGCCGTCAATGTCGAATGTCGAATGTCAAGTTACCCCAGCAGCTCGGCGAGCGCTGCGAGCGACACGTTGCCGCCGCTGAGCACGGCCACGACCGGGCCCTCGCGCGCCCAGTCGGCGATGCGCGGCAGCGCACCGGCCACCGACGTCGCCCCGCTGGGCTCGATGGCGATGCGCGCCGTGTCCCACAGCGCCCGCGCCGCCTCGACGATCTCGTCGTCGCTCACGGTGATCACCTCGTCGACGAACGCCTGCACGTGCAGGAAGTTCATCACGCCCGGCCGCACGGCCATCAGCCCGTCGGCGATGCTGCCGACCGTGGCGAGCGTGATCGGCATGCCCGCCGCCAGCGACTGCGACATCTTGGGGGCGCCGTCGGGTTCCACGCCCACGACGCGGATCGACGGGTCGGTGAGCTTGACGGCCGCGGCGACGCCGGAGATGAGCCCCCCGCCGCCAACGGGCACCACCACCGTCCGCACATCAGGCACCTGCGCGACGATCTCGAGGCCGGCCGTGCCCTGTCCCTCGATGATCGGCAGGCAGTCGAAGGGCGGCACGACCATCAGTCCGCGCTCGTTGGCGATCGCCTCGGCGCGGGCCTGGCGGTGCACCGTGGTCGTGCCCGCGAACACCACCTCGGCGCCCCAGCGACGCGCCCCGTTCACCTTTACCGCTGGCGCCGTCTCGGGCATGACGATCACCGCGGGTATCCCGAAGCGATGGGCAGCGAAGGCCACTGCGGTGCCATGGTTGCCCGACGAGTACGTGATGACGCCGGGGGCGCGCTGCGCCTCGGTCATCCGGGCGAGGTAGTTGTACGCCCCGCGGATCTTGAACGCGCCGATCGGCTGCATCTGCTCGCACTTGACGTGCAGCGGCAGCAGGGGCGCCAGGTCGAGCACGGGGGTGCGGCGGGCGATGCCCTGCACGCGCGTGGCAGCTTCACGGATGCCGTCGAGGGTCGCCAGCATCAGCGTCCGGCCTTCCGGGCGCGCCGCTGTGCGCGCGTGTGGAGCCGCATCAGGGTCGCGCCGAGCGAGTCGGGATCCAGACCGGCGGGCGCCAGGGCCGAGAGGCGCCGGGCAATCGGGGCGAGGCCCAGGGCAAGCCTGGGCAGGGCCCGCAAGGACGAGCGAAGACGCATGCGGGAATTCTAGCGGCTCGGCGCGGCCGAGCGGGACGCCCGGCTCCCGCGCAACGCGTCACGAGTCCTGCTGGTCCTGCTCGCGCTTGGCACGCCCCCGACGGAGTTCCTCGAACAGCCGCGGGATGTTGCCCGACACGGAGTGCAGCGACGGCGCCCAGCCGAGCGCCAGCGATCGGGCGCTGCGAATCCGCTGGTCGAGCGCCAGCGCATCCGCATACGGCCCCATCTTGGCGCGGGCTTCCGGCAGCGGCACGCAGCGGATGTCGGGCGGGTGCGGACGATGGGCCGCGATCGCGTCGGCGATCGTCCGGACCTGCTCGTCGGCGCCGTCGGTCCCGTGGAACACGCCGTGCCCCTCGTCGCTGGCGATGACCCGCACGTACAGGTCGGCCAGGTCACGGTCGTACACCAGCGGCCAGTGGTTCTCGCCGCTGCCCACGATCCGCATCAGCCCGTTCTCGGCCGAGGCCAGCATGTCCGACACGATCCCGCGCGAGCCGCCATAGACGATGCCGGGGCGGATGACGGCCGCACGCAGACCACCACCAGCCCCGAGCACCCAGTGCTCGTGGGCCGGACGCCAGGCCACCAGGTCCACCGGGGCCATCGGCGCCGACTCGTCCACAGGTTCAGGGGCCGGGCCGAGCACCGAGATGCTCGATGTGTACACGAGCACCGCGGGGCCGCGCTCGCCGGCGCGGCGGGCGAGGTCGACGAGGGTCTCGAGGGCAATCTGCTCGATCTCGACGCCCTTGGGCGACGGCTCGAAGGCGGCGTGCACGAAGGCGTCGCAGGAGGACGCCTGCACCCGCCAGGTGTTGGGGTTGCCGAGGGTGCCGACGGCCGCGTCGACGCCCCGGTCGGCGAGCCGGCGCGCCTTCTCCTGGTGCCGGACCAGCGCCACCACCTGATGCGAGGCCCGCTGCAGCGCGTCGACCACCGCCGACCCGACGTAGCCGGTGGCTCCCGTCACGAACACTCGCATACGTGCTGTCGCCTTCCTCTGCGTCCGGCCGGCCCTCGCGCTCGAGCGCGCGTCGCCCTCCGGGGACGCCATTCTAGCCCGCTTCGGGGACTCGCCGGGCCGCGCGATTCATTACCTCGGCCATAAAGAACGTTGCGACACGAGCGAGCGCACGAGGTACCCGGGGGACACCCGATTCGCGCCCCCAGTGCCGACTCCCGACTCCCGACTCCCGAGACCGTCTAGATCTCCCAGAGCCGCTGCGCGTCGTAGCAGGTGACCATCCCGTCGGTGCTGACCTTGAGGACCGGGCCGAAGCGCCCCGCCGCCTGCGCGGCCGTGGTGCGGGCCCCTTCCGACACCCAGGCATCGCCGCCTTCGCCGTGGGGATGCATGAGGATCGCCCCGGCCGCGATCAGCCGACCGTGCGTGTCGACCACCGTCGCACCATCGAGGCTGGCCAGCGCCATCAACACGCTCTCGTCGACATCGTCGAGCGTGCGTCCGCGCAACAGGTAGTGCAGGGGACGCCGACTGCTCTCGCCCGCCGCACCGGCGGGCGCGGGACGATCGAGGCGATCGACGGGCGCGACCAGGGCTCCTGCCGACTCGGCGTCACGCAGCACGACCAGCAGGGCGCCCTGACGGGCGTCAGCCATGTCGAGCGCGCACTGGAACAGCTTCTCCGCGATCGGGCGCGAGCCGACGGCCTGCAGCCACTGCACGTACTTGGCCTCGACGTCGAGCAGGCGCCACTCGGCGTTGCGGAACGTGAAGACGTGGGCGCCCTCGGCGAAGACCTTGATCTCGTGCGAGGGGCTGAGCACGATGCAGGTGTCGCGGGTGCCGAGCGTGGACGCCGCGTGCTGCCGGTAGGCCGAGGGGCACGGCGAGGTGATCGCCATCATCGGGTGGATCTCGCGGGCCCGGTGCGTGATGTCGATGATGTCGAGCAGCAGGCCGTCCTCGCCGACCAGGAACACCGTGCGCATGCCGTCGCAGAGGCGATAGAAGCTCTTGATGGCCGTCAGGGACTGGCCGTACATCCGCGCCGCCCCCTGCCGCGCGTGCGGCTCGTCGTCGCCGAGGACGAGCACGCCCGACGAGATCGCGTGGCTCTCGTAGCTGGAGAGCGCCGCCACCCGCAGCACCTCGATGCAGTGGGCGAGACGATCGGCGCGGTTGCGCTCGACGCCGGCCCGGTACGGGCGTCGGTCGAGGAACGCGGCCACGTAGCGGTCCTCGATCAGGCCCTGGAACAGGTCGGCACGCGCCGCCATCACGGCCGAGTCGAAGATGGTGCTGTACCGCGCCGCCAGGACCTCGCCGATCGCCCGCGCCACGCGGAGCTCGTGCGCCGTGAACGGTTGCGACCGCGGCACGTGCAGGATGTGCCGGGTGCCGAACCAGCGCAGCACCAGTTCGCAGGGGTCGTCGGTCGGCTCGATGGCGAGCGACCGGATGTCCGAATCGGTCAGCGAGGCTTCGAGCTCGAGGGTCGCGCGCGCGAGGAAGCGCTGGAGCGCCCCCTGCAGCAGGCTGTCGTAGAGCGCGCTCGCAGCAAAGGCCGGCGGCACTGGCATGGGCGTCCACTATCATATGCGGCGCATGGCCCCCGGCCCCGGCGAGACATCCTCGCCACGGCGTGATCCCGTCC
>NZ_JBIINP010000032.1:0-35927 GCF_044337415.1 Luteitalea sp. | reverse complement strand
GTTCGAGTCCCGCCTTTCGCACCAGACTTCGCTCGCTTTGCGAGCTACGTCTGGGCAAGCCCGGCGGCACAGTGCGAGCGACGTCTGGGCAAGTCCGGCGGCACAGTGCGAGCGACGTCTGGGCAAGCCCGGCGGCACAGTGCGAGCGACGTCTGGGCAAGTCCGGCGGCACAGTGCGAGCGACGTCTGGGCAAGTCCGGCGGCACAGTGCGAGCGACGTCTGGGCAAGTCCGGCGGCACAGTGCGAGCGACGTCTGGGCAAGCCCGTCGGCGCAACGTGTGCGACGTCTGGGCAAGTCCGGCGGCGCTGCGCGCGACGTCTGACAGCAGGCCGCGCCTGCAACCCGATTCGGTACCCGGCACCCGGAACCCGGTACCCGACTCCGTTTCCCGATTCCCGATTCCCGATACCTGAGCCCCCAATGAAGGTCGAACTCACCGACGTCAGCGAAACCAAGAAGACCTTGACCGTGGAAGTCCCGCAGGAAGTGGTGGAGGGCGAGATCGCCCGCATCACGCAGCGGTACGCCAGGGCCGCGCGCCTGCCGGGCTTCCGGCCGGGCAAGGCGCCGATTCAGGTGGTGCGGAAGCGGTTCAAGGAGGAGATCCTCCACGACGTGGCGCACGACCTGGTGCCGCGCGTGGTGGGCGACGCCCTGCGCGACAAGGGCGTGCAGCCGGTGGACACGCCCAAGGTGCGCGACCTCCAGATCGAGGAAGGCAAGCCGCTGACCTTCACCGCGGCGATCGAGACCGCGCCGCACGTGGATCCGGGCGATTTGTCCACCCTGACGGTCCAGCGCCCCGAGATGCCGGTGAGCGAAGACGACGTGGACCAGGCGCTCTCGCGGCTGCGCGACCGGCTTGCCCGCATGGAGCCGGTCGAGGATCGGACTGCCGAACAGGGCGACACGGTGGTGATGCACCTGGCCCGTCGGCGCCTGACGGGCCCCCAGGGCGCCGAGATCGGGCCCGAGGAGCCGGAACGCCACGAGAACGTGTCGGCCGAGATTGGGGCCGCGGCCAACCCGCCGGGCTTCGACGACGCCCTGGTCGGGGTCACGGCGGGCCAGAAGAAGACCTTCGAAGTCACCTTCCCGTCTGACTACGAGGTCGAGGAGATGGCGGGCGCCCGCGTCGAGTACGACGTGGACGTCACCGGCCTGCGGCGGCGGGTGCTGCCCACCCTCGACGACGAGTTCGCCAAGGATCTGGGCGAATTCCAGACCCTGGCCGATCTGCGGGGGCGCGTCCGGCAGGATCTGGAGCAGGATGCTGATCGGGAGCGGACCCGGCGGATGCGGCAGCAGCTGCTCGAGCAGCTGGCGGCGCGGATGACCGGGGAGGTCCCCGAGGGCATGGTCGCCCGCGAGGTGGACCGCCGGGTCGAGGAGTTCGCGCGCCGGTTGATGGACCAGGGCGTGGACCCGCGGCAGGCGGCGATCAACTGGGACGAATTCCGCACCCAGCAGCAGGAACCGGCCGTGGCGACGGTGCGCAGCGTGCTCGTGCTGGACAAGCTGGCCGAGCGCGAAGGTCTCGAGGTATCGGAAGAGGAGCTCGATGCCGATATCACCGGATATGCGGCCCGCGCCGGTCGCGCGCTGGCCGAAGTGAAGGCGCAGTTGGCGCAGCAGGACCAGCTGGATCAGATCCGGACGGGGCTGCTGCGGGAGAAGGCCGTGTCGCACGCGCTGTCGCGTGCGACCATCGCGGGGGCGTGAGCGCCCGCGTGTCCGTCTCCCTGAGCGATTGACGACGTGACTGCCCGGCCGTGCCGGGCGGTGGCAACCGCCCCCGGGCCAGGTCCGGGGGCCCCGAGGCCGATGCATCCCATGAATGATCCGCGCATGCAGCTGGTCCCGATGGTGGTCGAGCAGACCAACCGCGGGGAGCGCGCGTACGACATCTTCTCGCGCCTGCTGAAGGACAGCATCATCTTCATCGGCACGCCCATCGACGACACGGTGGCGAGCCTGGTGATCGCGCAGATGCTGTTCCTCGAGGCCGAGGACCCGGAACGCGACATCCTGCTGTACATCAACAGCCCCGGCGGCTCGATCACCGCGGGCCTGGCGATCTACGACACGATGCAGTACATCCGACCGGACGTCTCGACGTACTGCCTGGGGCAGTGCGCCTCGTTCGGTGCGGTGTTGCTGGCAGGCGGGACCAAGGGCAAGCGGTACGCGCTGCCCAACTCGCGCATCCTGATCCACCAGCCCTGGGTGCAGGGCGGGGTCGGGGGGCAGGCCACCGACATCGACATCCACGCGAAGGAAATCCTGCGGATGCGGCACCGGCTGAACGAGATCCTGGCCGAGCACTCGGGCCAGCCCCTCGAGCGGCTGCAGGCCGATACCGAGCGCGACTACATCATGTCGGCCGAGCAGGCGCGCGAGTACGGTATCATCGACGATGTCCTCCGCAAGCGCAGCTGACCGCCCGACGACGTCCGCTCGCGCGCGGTCGTCCCGGTGCCGGTGACGCAGACGGGTCCGACTCCCATGGTGAAGAAGAACGGCGAGAACGAAGTACTCCGGTGCTCGTTCTGCAACAAGGACCAGAACGACGTCCGGAAGCTGATTGCCGGCCCGACCGTCTTCATCTGCGACGAGTGCGTCGAGGTCTGCAACGACATCATCGCGGACGACAATCGCTTCGAGGCCAAGGGCACGCGCTCGTCGCTGCCCACGCCGCAGGAAATCAAGAAGTTCCTGGACGAGTACGTCATCGGCCAGGAGCAGACGAAGAAGCGGCTGGCGGTCGCGGTCTACAACCACTACAAGCGGATCGAGATTTCCAAGCAGTCGAAGGGTCGCAACGACGTCGAGCTGCAGAAATCCAACATCCTGCTGATCGGGCCGACGGGCACGGGCAAGACGCTGCTGGCGCAGACGCTGGCGCGGTTGCTGTCGGTGCCCTTCACGATCGTCGACGCAACGACGCTGACCGAGGCCGGCTACGTCGGCGAGGACGTCGAGAACATCATCCTGAAGCTGTTGCAGGCCGCCGGTGGCGACATCGAGAAGGCGCAGCAGGGGATCATCTACATCGACGAGGTCGACAAGATCTGCCGCAAGGACGAGAACCCGTCGATCACGCGTGACGTGAGCGGCGAGGGCGTGCAGCAGGCCTTGCTGAAGATCCTCGAGGGCACGGTCGCCAACGTGCCGCCGCAGGGCGGCCGCAAGCACCCGCACCAGGAATTCTTCCAGGTCGACACGACCAACATCCTGTTCATCGCGGGCGGCGCGTTCGTCGGCCTGGAGAAGGTCATCGAGCGGCGTGTCGGCAAGAAGACCCTCGGCTTCAAGGCCGAGAAGTCGCAGTTCGACCCCAAGGACGTGGGCACGACGCTCGAGAAGATCGAGCCGCAGGACCTGATCCGCTACGGGCTGATTCCGGAGTTCGTCGGGCGCCTGCCGGTGGTGGCGACGCTGCACGAGCTGGACCGCCCGGCCCTGGTGCAGATCCTCACCACGCCACGCAACGCCATCACCAAGCAGTACGTGAAGCTGCTCGAGTACGAGAACGTGAAGCTGCGCTTCACCGACGACGCGCTCGAGGCGATTGCCGAGCTGGCCCTGACGCGCAAGATCGGCGCGCGCGGGCTGCGGATGATCATCGAGGAGCTGATGCTCGACGTGATGTACACGGTGCCGGGTCAGAAGAAGATCCGCGAGTGCGTCATCACGCGCGACGTCGTCGAGTCGAAGGAGAAGCCGATCACGGTGATGGAGAAGGCCGGGTAACCGTCCCGTTTGCCCGCGGCGGCTCCGGTACGGGGGCGCCGTGGGGCCCGCCTGCCGGGGATCCGGCAGGGCGCCCGGCCGGGTCCGGGTCGCACGCCCATCCTGGCAGGGCCGGGTCCGGAAGCGCCTCGCGGCGCGCCGGCAGCCCGACGGACCTGCCCGTATGGCGGAGGAAGACGCCCCCGCCGCCTTGACAAGTCACCGCGCATTCCCGACAACTGATTCATGGAAGTCTTCGAAACCCTCCCGATCGTCCCGCTGCGCGATGTCGTCGTGTTCCCGCACATGATGATGCCGTTCGTCATCGGACGACCGTCGTCGATCCGGGCCCTCGAGCATGCGCTCGGCAAGGACAAGCGCATCTTCCTGGCGGCCCAGCACGACGCGGCGACCGACGACCCGCAGCCGGCCGACATCTACACGATGGGCTGCGTGGCCAACATCGTCCAGAGCCTGAAGCTGCCTGACGGCAACATCAAGGTGCTGGTCGAGGGCGTGGACCGCGGCCGGGCGGTGGAGTGGAAGGAAGACAAGGGCTTCTTCCGCGTCGTGGTCAAGGTGGTGGCGCGGCAGCGCGAGACCGCCGGCGAGGTGGAAGCGACGATGACGCGCGTGGTGTCGCTGTTCGAGCAGTACGTGAAGCTCTCGAACAACCTGCACTACGACGCCATGATTGCCGCCGTGCGGGTCGACGACCCGGCGCGGCTGGCCGACACCATCGCGGCCCACATGCTGGTGGGCATCGAGGAGAAGCAGAACCTCCTGGAGATCGTGTCGCCGCTCGAGCGCCTGAACCGCATCGCGTCGGTGCTCGAGGTCGAGGTGGACAAGCTCCAGGTGGACCGCCGCATCCAGTCTCGCGTGAAGAAGCAGATGGAGAAGGCGCAGAAGGAGTACTACCTCAACGAGAAGATGAAGGCGATCCAGAAGGAACTGGGCCGCAAGGAAGACAAGGGCAACGAGGTCGAGGACCTCAAGAAGAAGATCGAGGACGCCCGGATGCCGAAGGACGTCGAGGAGAAGGCGATGCAGGAGCTTCGCCGCCTCGAGGCCATGCCGCCGATGTCGGCCGAGGCCACCGTCTCGCGCAACTACCTCGACTGGCTCATCGCGGTGCCCTGGCACAAGAAGACCAAGGAGAGCCGCGACCTCAAGCGGGCCGAGGAGATCCTCAACCAGGACCACCACGGGCTCGAGAAGATCAAGGACCGCATCCTCGAGTTCCTCGCGGTGCGCACCCTGGTCAAGAAGCCCAAGAGCACGATCCTGACCTTCGCAGGCCCTCCGGGCGTCGGCAAGACCTCGCTCGCCAAGTCGATTGCCAAGGCGACCAACCGCAAGTTCGTGCGGCTGTCGCTCGGCGGCGTGCGTGACGAGGCCGAGATTCGCGGCCATCGGCGCACCTACATCGGCGCGTTCCCGGGCCAGGTCATCCAGATGATGAAGAAGGCCGGCTCGATGAACCCGGTCTTCCTGCTCGACGAGGTCGACAAGATGTCGATGGACTTCCGCGGCGATCCGTCCGCGGCGCTCCTCGAGGTCCTCGACCCGGAGCAGAACAACGCCTTCCTCGACCACTATCTCGACGTCGAGTACGACCTCTCGAACGTGATGTTCATCTGCACGGCCAACGTGCTGCACACCATCCCGCAGGCGCTCCGCGACCGCATGGAAGTGCTGCAGCTGGCCGGCTACACCGAGCAGGAGAAGGTGGAGATCGCGCGACGCTTCCTGGCCCCGAAGGCCGTGGAGAACGCGGGCCTCAGCGAGAAGAACATCACCTTCACCGAGGACGCCCTGCGGGCCATCATCCAGCGCTACACGCGCGAGGCCGGCGTCCGCAACCTCGAGCGCGAGATCTCGTCGGTGTGCCGCAAGGTCGCCCGCCGCGTCGTCGTCGACGGGGCCGAGTACTCGGAGGAGATCACCGACGAGCGCATCACGCACCACCTCGGCGTGCCGCGGTACCGCGCCACGATGGCCGAGGAGGTCAACGAGATCGGCGTGGCCACCGGGCTGGCCTGGACCGAGGTCGGCGGCGAGATCCTCGTCACCGAGGCGACGCTGATGCCCGGCAAGGGCAAGCTCACGCTCACCGGCAAGCTCGGCGACGTGATGCAGGAGTCGGCGCAGGCCGCGATGAGCTTCGTGCGCTCGCGCGTCAACGAGTACGGGCTGCCGACCGACTTCTGGAAGACCATGGACGTGCACGTGCACGTGCCGGAAGGGGCGATCCCGAAGGACGGCCCGTCGGCGGGCATCACCATGGCCACGGCGATGATTTCGGCGCTGTCGCGCGTCGCGGCCCGCAAGGACGTGGCGATGACCGGCGAGATCACGCTGCGCGGGAAGGTGCTGCCGATCGGCGGCGTGAAGGAGAAGCTGCTCGCGGCGCATCGCGCCGGGGTGAAGACGATCATCCTCCCGAAGGACAACGAAAAGGACCTGGCCGACATCCCGAAGAACGTCCTCGACACGCTCGACGTCTACATGGTCGAGTCGATGGACGAGGTGTTGAAGACCGCGCTGGAGGGACCGCTGCCGACGGCGATCCCGGCGACCACCGAGGCGGCCGTCGAGCCTGCGGTGAGTGACGACGCCATCACGCACTGATCGGAGGACGCGCGGGGCGGCGTTGCGACGCTGCCCCGCGACGCCGGTGTCCGCGCCCCGCGGACGGCAGGCCGGTCGTTCCCCCCTCCCTCACACGCCTGTGGTCGTCTCACCTTGAAAGCCCTGCCGGTCCAGTTCGTGCGCAGCGCCATGCGCGCCGCCGACCTGCCGCGCGACCCCGTGCCGCAGCTGGCCCTCGTGGGCCGCTCGAACGTGGGCAAGTCGACGCTGATCAACGCGATCACCGGCACGCGCGTGGCCCGCACGAGCGCCGCGGCCGGCAAGACGCGGGAGTTGAACGTGTATGCGGTGGAGTACGGCCACCGCGACCTGCGCCGCCTGTACCTGGTCGACTTGCCGGGCTACGGGTACGCGCGAGGCGGTGAGACGTCGGCCGAGCAGTTCGCCGGCCTCACCGCGATGTACTTCGGACGCCCCCCGCACGCCGCCGGCATGCCGACCGACGGCGGGGGTCACGGCCCGACAGGGGCGCTGCTCATCGTGGATGCGCGCCATCCGGGGCTGGCCCAGGACCTCGGGGCCTGGGCGTGGCTCTCCACGCAGGACCTGGCGACCGCCGTGGTGGCCGCCAAGATCGACAAGCTGTCGCGCACCGAGCGGGTGCGCAACGTACACGCATGGGAAACATCGCTGAACGCCCCGGTGACGCCAGTGTCGGCGCTCACCGGCGAAGGACTGGAAAACCTGTGGACCAGAATCGTCCGCCTGCTGACGCCGTAGCGGCCTCGCCCGCCCCGGCCGCCCCCACCCCGCCGCCCCAGGCCTCGCAGCCTGACGCCCCCGCCCCGCCGCCGCGCCAGCAGCAGCAACCCCGCCAGTCCCACGACCGCCAGGACGGCGGCGGTGGCCGCAATCAGGGTGGCGGAGGCGGCGGTGGTGGTCGTCGCCACGGCCGCGGAGGCGGCGGAGGCGGCGGTAACCGCGACGGCAACCGCGACCGCGACGGCAACCGCGACGACCGTCGTCACGGCGGCGGACGCCATCGCCCGCAGCCCCCGCCGATGCCCGACGAGGACGTCGACGTGCTCGAGGCGCAGGCAGCCGGTCGATCCGACGCCGAGGTCGTGAACCTGTCCACGCTCAAGGAAATGAGCGTGCAGCAGCTCACGCAGGTGGCCAAGGACCTCGACATCCCCGGCGCCACGGGCCTGCGCAAGCAGGACCTGATCTTCGAGATCCTGCGCGGCCGCGCCGAGAAGAGCGGCATGCTCTTCAGCGAGGGCGTGCTCGAGGTGCTGCCGGACGGCTTCGGCTTCCTGCGCGCGCCCGACTACAACTACCTCGCCGGTCCCGACGACGTGTACGTGTCGCCGTCGCAGATCCGCAAGTTCGACCTGCACACGGGCGACACCGTGAGCGGCCAGATCCGCCCGCCGAAGGAAGGCGAGCGGTACTTCGCGCTGATCAAGGTCGAGGCGGTCAACTTCGAGCCGCCCGAACGGACGCGCGAGAAGATCTTCTTCGAGAACCTCACGCCGCTCTACCCGCAGGAGCGCATCACGCTCGAGAGCGGCGCCGACAACCTGTCGGCCCGCGTGCTCGACCTGATGACGCCCATCGGCAAGGGCCAGCGCGGCCTCATCGTCGCGCCGCCCCGCACGGGCAAGACGATGCTGCTGCAGAACATCGCCAACAGCATCACCGCGAACCACCCCGAGGTGTACCTGATCGTCCTGCTGATCGACGAGCGCCCCGAGGAAGTCACCGACATGCAGCGCTCGGTGCGCGGCGAGGTGATCAGCTCGACGTTCGACGAACCGGCCCAGCGTCACGTCCAGGTCGCCGAGATGGTGATCGAGAAGGCCAAGCGCCTCGTCGAGCACAAGAAGGACGTGGTCATCCTGCTCGACTCGATCACGCGCCTCGCCCGCGCCTACAACACCGTGGTGCCGCCGTCGGGCAAGGTGCTGTCGGGCGGCGTCGACTCGAACGCCCTGCAGCGCCCGAAGCGCTTCTTCGGCGCCGCCCGCAACATCGAGGAGGGCGGCTCGCTGACGATCATCGCGACCGCGCTGATCGACACGGGCTCGCGCATGGACGAGGTGATCTTCGAGGAGTTCAAGGGCACCGGCAACATGGAGATCCACCTCGACCGCAAGCTGGCGGATCGTCGCGTGTTCCCCGCCATCGACATCACCAAGAGCGGCACGCGCAAGGAGGAACTCCTCATCCCGAAGGACGACCTCAACCGCATCTGGGTGCTGCGCAAGGTGATCAACCCGCTCTCGCCCACCGAGGCGATGGAACTGCTGCTCGGCAAGATGGGCAAGACCAAGAGCAACACCGAGTTCCTGGGAGCGATGTCGGGCGGCAAGTAGGGCCGGCAGTCGATCGTCGGCAATCGGCAGTGAAAAAGGCGCGCCTCGCGGCGCGCCTTTTTCGTGCCTGCGACAACGTGTCGCGGGGACGCACGCCAGGAGCAGGGGACCATGGAGCACATGTGGCGCCTGCTCGTCGGACTGCTGGCCCTGACGGGCCTGGCCCTCCTGGTGGCGGGCGGCCGTCCGGCCGGGAACACGTCGGCTCGAGACGACGAGACGCTGTGTCGGGTGCCACCGGGACTCTCGCACCCGAGCGGAGCCACGCCGTGAAGGCGCGCGTGCTGGTGCTCGCCTCGCTCCTGGTGGCTTTCGGGGCCGCGCCGCGGGCAGACACCGGGGCAACCCGGGACACGGCCCGCGAGGCCGCGCGCCTCAGCGCCGCGCTCATGAGTCCGTTCTGCCCCGGCATGACGCTCTCCACGTGTCCTTCGCCGGACGCGGCGACCGTGCGCGCGGAGATCTCCGAGCGCCTCCACCGCGGTGAACCCTCCACCGCCATCGTCGCCGACCTCGAGGCACGGTTTGGCGACGTCCTCGACGGCTCGCCTCGCGCGCAGGGCGCCGGCTGGCTGGCCTGGCTGATGCCGGGCGCCCTCGGCGTGCTCCTCATGTTCGCCCTCGGCGCGGCCGCGGGCAGGCGAGTTGCGACGCCGGACACCCCGGAGACGGCGGCCCTGGACCCGGACCTGCTCGTGCGACTCAGCAACGAACTCGACGACCTCCCATGACACGACGTGCCGTGCTCGCCCTCCTCGCAGGCCTGGCCTGCGCCGTTCCCAGCCAGGCCCAGGATCGCCCCGCGGTCACCGTGCACGCCGAGCGCGCCTGGATTCGACTGCCGCCGGCCGGGCGGACCGTCACTGCCGGATTCCTCGACATCGTCAACGAGGGCGCGTCGCCGATCCGGGTGGTCGGCGCCCGGAGCAGCGCCGCCGGCACGATCGAACTCCACGAGATGGCGCAGGACAACGGCATGATGCGGATGCGTCAGATTCGCGGCATCGACGTGCCGGCGCAGGGCCGCGTGGCGCTCGCCCCGGGCGGCTTGCACCTGATGCTCTTCGACCTCCCTGCCCCGCTGAGCGTCGGCACACCGGTCCGCCTCACACTGCTTCTCGCCGATGGCGCGTCGGTCGACGTCGTGGCCGAGGTGCGGACACCCACGCCGTCGCGATGACCCGACGAACCATCCTGGCGGCGTTGGCCGTACTGGTCGGTGGGTGTCGACGGGCGCCCACCGAACCGGCGCTACCGCAGGGGGGCACATTCACGCTCGTCGATCAGGAAGGCCGCCCGTTCTCGTCCGAGGCACTGAAGGGCCGGATCTCGCTGCTGTTCTTCGGGTACACGACCTGTCCCGACGTGTGCCCGGTGACGCTCGCCAAGCTGACCGCCGTGACCAACGCCCTCGGCAAGGATGCCGCGCGTACCCGCGTGGTCTACGTGACCGTGGACCCGGCACGCGATACGCCGGCCGTGATGAAGGCCCACCTGGCGATGTACCCGATCGAGGCCGTCGGCCTGTCCGGCACGGCGGACGCGATCGCCGACGTGGCGCGGCGCTATCAGGTACGCTACGAAGTCGAGGCCACCACGTCGAAGGCCGGTTACTTCGTGGCCCATTCGACGATGATGTACGTGCTCGATGCCACGGGCCGCACGCGACACCGCCTGCGGTACGAAGCGACCGTCGCCGACGTCGTCGCCGCCGTGCGCGACCTTCTCGACTGACATCACCAGCGCATGCCCGGTTCGTCCGCGCGCCCTTCGTCTGTCGTCCTGCCATGGCTGGTACGCCTGCGCTGGGTGTCGCTTGCCCTGATGCTCGGGGCGGCCGTGGCGGCCAGTCGCTGGTGGACCGTGCGCCTGCCCTGGCCGCCTCTGCTCGCGCTCATGATGGCCATGGCGGCCACCAACGTGGCGCTCACCCTGCAGCTCCGCGCGCGCGCGCCTCGCCGGGTGCTGGTCGGGGGCGTCCTGCTGCTCGACGTGGGGGTGATCACCGGGCTGATTGCGCTGGCCGGTGGCCCCATCAACCCCTTCGGCACCGTGTACCTGGTGAGCATCACCATCGCGGCGGCCACGCTGGGGTTGTGGTGGTCGGCCGCCGTGGCGCTCGCGTCGACGATCGGGTTCGGCCTCACGTTCGTCCGGCATCGGCCACTCGATTTCGCCGATCCGCTCGTCGCCGGGCGTGTGCTCAGCTTGCACCTGTGGGGCATGTGGGTGGCACTGGCGGCGGCCGCCGGGCTGATCGCGTATTTCGTGAGCCGCATGTCCGAGGCCCTCGACGAACGGGAGCGGGCGCTGGCGGAGGCCCGCAGCGCCGCGGCGCGAAGTGACAGGCTGGCCGCGCTGCTCGCCCTCGGCGCCGGGGCGGCGCACGAACTGGCCACGCCCCTGAACACCATCAGCATCCTCGCCGGCGAGATCGGACGGGTGACTGCCGATGGGAGCATCGCCCCCGCCGACGCGGTGACGGAGGTGGCGACGCACGCGGCCCTCGTGCGAGACGAGGTCGAGCGCTGCACTCGCGTCCTCGACCAGATGACCGGCCGTGCCCTCGCACTCGACGGGGCGGCCGGACCGCTGACGCTCGACTCCCTCGTCGAAGGCCTTCGGCATCGCCTCGATCCGTCGAGTGCCGGCCGACTGGACGTCACCGTGCCGGTCGAGACCGTGCCAGTGACGATCCCGGCCGAGCCGTTGCGACAGGTGCTGCTGTCACTCCTGCGGAACGCATTCGATGCCTCGGCGCCCTCGCAGCGCGTCGCGCTCGAAGTGACCCGCCCTGGCGGCCGCACCAGGTTCACGGTGGTGGACACCGGCACCGGCATGCGCGCCGACGTGGCGGCGCGCGCCGGCGACCCGTTCTTCACGACCAAGCCAGGCAGTGGCAACCTCGGGCTCGGGCTCTTCCTGGCCCGGGCGTTCGCCGATCAGATCGGCGGGCGGCTCGAACTGGAGTCGCGGGTCGGCGTGGGCACGACCGTGACGCTCGACCTTCCCACGTTCTGAGCCGATGGGCCGCACCTTCCCCACCATCCTCGTCGTCGAGGACGACGATGTGTTCAGGGGCGTCCTGACCAGGGCGCTGTCGGCGCGCGGCTATGACGTCATGGGTGCGCCTGACGCCGCGACGGCCATCGCGCGGGCGAGTGAAGACCCGCCGGAGATGGCCATCGTCGACCTGCGGCTCCCCGACGCGTCTGGCCTCGATGTGGTGAAGGCACTCAAGCGCATCGAACCGGCGACCGTGATCGTGGTGCTGACTGGCTACGGCAGCATCGCCACGGCTCTCGAGGCCGTGCGCCTCGGTGCGGCGCACTACCTGACCAAGCCGACCGACGCCGACCGCATCCTCGCGGCCTTCGAGCGCGGCCTGCTGGCACGCCCGCGCGACATCGACCTGGCCACGCCGTCGCTGGCCCGTGTCGAATGGGAACACCTGCAGCGGGTCCTCGTCGACTGCGACGGCAACGTATCAGAGGCCGCTCGGGTGCTCGGCATGCACCGGCGTTCCCTGCAACGCAAGCTGGCCAAGCGGCCGTCCAATCGCTGAGCTCGAGACGTCGCCGGCCGACCTCCCCGATCCGCCCCCCCGATCTCGGCTTCGGTCAGGACGATCTTCTGCGAGTGCCCGTCGAGCAGCGGCCGATTGAGCGCCTGTTCCGGTTCCAGCCCCCAAGCACCCAGCCCCAAGCCCCGACAGCGTCCGTGAGCTACGATGCCCCCCATGCGAACACGGCGCTTCGGACGGCTCGGGTGGCAGGTCTCGGAAATCGGCTACGGGATGTGGGGCATGGGCGGCTGGAGCGGCAGCGACGATGCGCAGTCGCTGGCCTCGCTGGACCAGTCGGTGGCCGCCGGTGTCAACGTGTTCGACACCGCTTACGCCTACGGTGACGGCCACAGCGAGCAACTGCTGGCGCAGACGCTGCGCGCACACGCCGACCGCACGTTGTACGTCGCCACCAAGGTGCCCCCGAAGAACCGCAAGTGGCCCGGCACGGCGGCGACGCCCGTCGCCGACGTCTTCCCGTACGAGTACATCGTCGAGATGACGGAGAAGAGCCTGCGCAACCTCGGGGTCGAGCGGATCCACCTGCAGCAGCTGCACGTGTGGGACGACACGTGGGCCGCCGACGAGGGGTGGCAGCGGGCCGCCGAGGACCTGAAGAAGGCCGGCAAGATCGAGGGCTTCGGCATCAGCGTCAACCGGTGGGAGCCGGCCAACGTGCTGCAGGCGCTCGAGACGGGCCTGGTCGACGCCGTGCAGGTCGTCTACAACCTGTTCGACCAGAACCCGGAAGACGCACTCTTCCCCGCCGCGCAGCGCCTCGACGTCGCGATCCTCGCGCGCGTGCCCTTCGACGAGGGCAGCCTGACGGGCCGGATGACGCGCGACATGACGTTCCCGTCGACCGACTGGCGCAGCCTCTACTTCACGCCGGAGAACCTCGCCGAGACGCTCGACCACGTCGATCGCCTCACGCCGGACGTGCCAGCGGGCATGACGCTGCCCGAGCTCGCGCTGCGCTTCATCCTCGAACATCCCGCGGTGTCGACGACCATTCCCGGGATGCGCAAGGCCGCGCACGTGGCCGAGAACACGTCCGTGTCGGACGGCAGGCGGCTCGGCGAGGGGCTGATGGCGGCGCTGCGCGCGCACCGCTGGGACCGCACGCACGTGATTCCGTAGGGCGGCGGGCGCGCGGTCACCAGGCGAAGGCTGGCGTGGTCGAGCGCGACGAGACGGCAACGGCCAGGCGACGCCCCGTGGGGGCCGCGACCTGGCCGTCGTGGTTCAGTGCCGCGCGAGACGCGTGGCTTGTGGTGTCAGGCGCGGCGACGCAGTCGGGCCGCGCGACGCATCCGGGACGACACGCCCAGCAGGCCGAGGCCCACGAGCATGGCCGAGGCCGGTTCCGGGATCGCGCTCTGGCCCACCGGCAGTTCGTCGTACGAGGCTCCCCTGCCTGCCACCGGCAACTCCTCGAAGTGGAACTGCGGAGGCGCCCCGCCGAGCGGCAGGAACCGCAGGGCGGCCTGCACGTCCTCGGGCCCCCGCATCTCGGTCGGGAGGAACGATGTCTCGAAGAACCGGATGTGCTCGACGGGCTTCCTGACGTTGGCGAAGTCACCCCCGTAGGCGGCGAAAGCCGCCAGATCGAGCGGCGTCCAGTCGAAGGCCTCGAAGGGTTGGGACGAGGGGGAGTAGATGCCGATGGAGTCCGCGAACGAGGGGCGGATGACTACCAAGGACAGGACCACGGCAAGAAACAGGCGTCGCATCATCAACACTCCGGGGCTTCCCTGACGGATCCGTCGCTCCAATCACGGTTCCGTGATCGCCGCAACGGCTCACCATCGGCCACTCCCGGCAGAAATGCGCGGAAACGGCGCCGAATCGGGTCGCGCTACCCAGGTGATCCAGCAAGATTCCTGCCCACTCACGGCCGAGCCGACCGAGCGGCGGACCTCGATGCCGGGATCGCGCCGGGGCGCAGCCCGATCATCGGTCGGCCGGGGGCATCAGCACAAGCGGGAAACGCGGGTGGGCCGGAGCTCGTGGTAT
Source organism: Luteitalea sp. (assembly GCF_044337415.1). Taxonomy (GTDB): domain Bacteria; phylum Acidobacteriota; class Vicinamibacteria; order Vicinamibacterales; family Vicinamibacteraceae; genus Luteitalea. Next base: position 21,639 of record NZ_JBIINP010000032.1, on the reverse strand, counting down.
CATCTCGGTTTGGCCGTTGGCCAAGGAGGCACACCATGAAGCCAGGAATTCACCCGGAGTACCACGAGGTCGACGCCCGCTGCGCCTGCGGCGCCACCTGGAAGGCCCACTCCACGAAGAAGGAACTGCACCTCGAAATCTGCAGCAACTGCCACCCGTTCTTCACGGGCCGTCAGAAGCTGGTGGACACCGAGGGGCGCGTGGAGCGTTTCACCCGCAAGTTCGGCGCGACGACCGTCGCTGCCCGCAAGGCCGCCGAGAAGGCCAAGAAGGGCACGCCCGCGTAAAGCGAGGCACGCCCGCCTCCGCCGAGCTTCGGCGGGGCAAGCCCGTGCCGAGATGTCGGCGGGGCAAGCCTCTGCCGAGATGTCGGCGAGGCACGCTGTCCGCATCGCGGAGCAGGAGTCCGCAGGCCCGCGAAGGCGGGGCAGCCAGTCAGTCGTTGGTCAGTCGTTCCACAACGGGGTCGTCGCCACGGCGCCCCGGGCGAGTTTCCGGTCCAGCCGCTCGATGCGCCGGCTGAACTGCTCGCGCTCTCCCCGCCCAATCGCTTCTTCCACGCCCGCGACGGCATGCCGCCGCGCCTCCTCGAGTTGCCCCCCGCGGTGCTCGTGGTGGATGGCCAGCGCCTCGCGCGCTTCCCGCAGCACTTGCGGACGTCCGCCGAGCCGCAGCACCAGGTGCCACGCCTCCGCAGCCTCCTCGTAGCGCCGCAGGCGTCGCAGCAGGCGCGCCAGCGCTCGCGCCGAGGCCCGCCGCAGGTCGCGCGTCTGCCAGTGGTCGTCGGCCGCCGCGCGGTAGCACGCCAGGGCCGCGTCGAGCCAGCCGCCGCGCTCGTACAGCGCCGCCAGGCCAAGCGCCGTGGCCCCGGCCGGCGGGGTGTCGCGCCCGTCACGCACGAGTTGCTGCGCGTGCGCGGTGAGCGCCGCCAGCGAGAGCAGGTCGAGGCGATTGTGGAGCAGCACCGGCGCCAGCAGGTCTGCCGACCCGCCGCGCACGAACTGGAAGTACCGCGCCGGAATCTCGAAACCGCCGACGTCACCCACGCGCCCCACCCCGAGCACCGACTCCTCGAGGTGCGTGAGACGGCACGAGCGCTCCCCCTCCTCCGACTGGCGCCACAACCGCCGCGCCGCGTGCAGCATGTCGAGGTGCGGCATGTCGCAGACCACCTGCGGCACGCGCTGCATCTCCCCGCGCAGTTCCATCACGGGCACGTCGAACGTGCGCCCGTTGTAGGTCACCAGCACCGCATCGTCGCCGAGGTACTGGTTGAGCGCGTGCAGCAGCGCGCGTTCCGAGGCGTACGAGGGCATGAGGAACTGCGTCGTCCGGAAGCCTCCGGGGGTCCACTCCCCCACGCCCGCAAGGAAGGCGAGCATGCCCGCGCCCCCCGAGAGCCCGGTGGTCTCGAGGTCGAAGTAGACCAGGCGCGAGCGTTCGCCGAGCGGCCGGCCGGCCAGCAGCGTCAGGGTCTCGTCGTTGCCGACCTGCCCGCACGCCGAGACACGCACGCGACCGTGGCTGTGGTCGGCCTCGAAGAGGTGCTCGACGATGATGGACGGGCCGTGCGCGGTCTCGACGACACGCGCGCCCTCGAGGCTGACGGCGGGACCATCAGGATGCGTGACCCGCGGATCGATGGGCAGCCCGTCGTCGTCGACCGGCGCGTACGTGAGCTCGCGCGTCGGCGGCCCCGCCGCGCTGCCACGCGCGATCTCGCGCAACCGTGACAAGGAGGAGGCCATGGCGGACTAGAACGGCACCTCGTCGGCAGCCGGGCCGGAGGCCGACGACTGCAGCCGCGCCAGCAGGTCGAGCGCGACGCGCTTGGCGCGCGGGCCGATGTCGCCCACCGGCCCGACGCAGGACGGGCACCCGACCTCGCACGGACAGCTCGCGATCAGTTGCTGCGCCTGGGCCAGCAGCGCGTCGTGCATGCGGAAGAGCGGCGCGCTGAAGCCGATGCCGCCTGGGTAGTTGTCGTACAGGAACACGTGTGCGTCGGCGTCCCCCGCCGAAGCCTTGGCGGAGGTGGGCGCCTCGCCCGTGCCCGTGTCGATCGACAGGCCGATGTCGCGCTGATCGCACATCAGCAGGAGTTGCGCAATCGACTTCATCGCATGGGCGAGCCCGGCCACACCATCGCGACGGTCGTCGGGAGCCCAGGGCATCTCGAGCAGCACCGCCCGCGGCACCGTGAGCCAGTACGACGTGGTGTGCATCTGCTGCTCGGGCAGATCGAGGTCGCCCGAGCCGACGTTCTCGTTGGTGTAGAACCGGATCTTCTTGAAGCCGACGACGCGCGAGACGACGTGCACGTCGCCGTGCGAGCGCCCGGAGCGGTTGGGCTGCGGCACGAGCGCGTCCGCGTCACCATCGCCCTCGTGTTCCTGGCTCGGCTTTCGGCTTTCGCTCAGGCCGTGCTGAGCATCGTCACTGCCGACCGCCGACTGCGGACTGCCGTCCGGGATCTCCCCGAGGCTTGATTCGGCCTCGTCGAGGACGTTCACCTTCGTGTACGTGATGGCGTCGGTGTAGTAGTCGCACTCGACGCTGCGCACATAGGCCTTGCGTCCCTCGATGTCGAGCCGCTCCACCTGGAACAGCGCGCCCTCGAGGATGTAGATGGCCTTCTCGTGCAGCGTCGAGAGCGCGCTCGTGTAGTCGGTCTCGCCGATCACGCGCGACCCTTCCGTGATGTCGACGATGACGAAGTTGTCTGAGGTGATGGCGCGCAGGCTGATCGCATCTGCCGGATAGGACTCGTGCGTCCAGTTCCACTGCCCGTCGGCGAGGTGCACGAAGCCCTCCTCGCCCAGCACCTGCAGCACCTCCTCGGTGCTCACGGTGGTGCGACCGAAGCGCTCGCCGTCCTGGAAAGGCAGCTCGAAGGCCGCGCACTTCACGTGATTGAGCAGCACGTGGAGGTTCTCGGGATTGATCAGCGCGTGCTCGGGCGAGGCGTCGAAGAAATACGACGGGTGCCGCACGATGAACTGGTCGAGCGGCGCGCTCGAGGCCACCATCACGGCCGCCGACCGTCCCGAGCGCCGCCCGGCGCGGCCGGCGCGCTGCCACGTGGAGGCGATCGTGCCCGGGTAGCCCGCCATCACGCACACGTCCAGCGCCCCGATGTCGATGCCGAGTTCGAGCGCGTTGGTCGACACCACCGCCCGCACGTCCCCTTCCCGCAGCCCGCGCTCGATCTCGCGACGCCGCAGGGGGAGGTAGCCGCCGCGATAGCCCCGCACCGCCTCGGTGGCGCCCGGCGGGCCCTGGAACGCATCCTTCAGGTACGTGGTGAGGATTTCGGTGGCCAGCCGGCTCTGCGCGAACACGATCAGCTGGAGGTTGCGACGCAGGAACTCCAGCGCCACGCGCCGCGCCTCGGCCAGGTACGAGCGCCGGATACCGAGCGCCTGGTTGACCACCGGCGGGTTCAGCAGGACGAAGAACTTCTCGCCGCGCGGTGCCCCGCTCTCGGCCACGAGCGAGAACGGCTGCTCGGTGAGCTGCTCGGCGAGCGCGAGCGGATTGGCGATGGTGGCCGACGTGCAGATGAACGTCGGGTTGGACCCGTAGTGCCGGCAGACGCGCTGCAGCCGGCGCAGCACGTTGGCCAGGTGGCTGCCGAACACCCCGCGATACGCGTGGAGCTCGTCGATGACGATGTAGCGCAGGTTCTCGAACAGCCGCGCCCAGCGCGGATGGTGGGGCAGCACGCCCGCGTGCAGCATGTCGGGGTTGCTGAGCACCACGCTGGCGCGGGCCCGGATGGCGCGGCGCGCGTCGGCGGGCGTGTCGCCATCGTAGGTGAAGACGCCGATCTCGCGCTGCGCCGCCGCCCCGACGATCTGCGCCAGTCCGTGGAGTTCGGCGAGCTGGTCCTGGGCCAGCGCCTTGGTCGGGAACAGGTAGAGCGCTCGCGCCCCCGGCTCGCGGAGCACGGTGCTGAGGACGGCGCCGTTGTAGCAGAGCGTCTTGCCCGAGGCCGTGGGCGTCACCACCACCACGTGGCGGCCGGCCAGGGCATGGCCCATGGCGTCGGCCTGGTGCGTGTACGGCTGCTCGATGCCGCGGGCGGCCAGCGCCTCGATCAGGCGGGCATCGACACCTTCTGGCCAGGGGGCGTAGCGGGCCGGCTGGGCCGGGATGTGGCGCACCGCGGTGACGACCTTGTCGCCGCCAACCTGTACATGGACGCCAGGGGCGCCCTCGTCGGGCGGCACCGCCGACGCGGTGCGGCTGTCGGGCGCGAGATGCCCGAGGGCATCCTGCAGCGCCTGATCCTTGTTCCCGGAAAGGCGCGCCAGGGTGCCAGACATGGTTCGTCGATGCTACGCCGGCGGACAGGGGCGATCAAGAGACGAAACGGTACCGGGGACCGGGTACCGGGTCCGGGGTACCGGGTACGGGGTGGCGCTCACGGCGCGGGCACTCCTGCCGAACGTAAAGATCGTCAAGGGGTTGTTAAGAATGTAAGGCTCGCGTGCTAGCATTCCCAACCTCGACCACGCATCGTGCCCTCGCGCTCCACATCCCTCCTGTGGGTCGTCCTGTGTTGCGGCCTCGCCGTGGCCTTCTCCTGGCCACTGCCCCTGCACCTTGCGACACACCTCACGGGTGCCCCTTCGGGTGACACCGGCGTGTACGTGTGGAATCTCTGGGTCTTCCGGCACGAGGTGCTGCAACAGCAGATTCCGCTCCAGACCGGCACGGTCCTCTCCCTCGCGCCCCCCGTCGACCTCACGCTGCACAACTACACGCTGTTCATGGACCTGCTGGCGTTCCCCCTGATGGAACCGCTCGGCCTGATCCGCACGTTCAACCTGATCTACCTCGCGATGATGGCCCTGAGTGCGTGGGCCATGGCGCGCCTCGCGCATGCCCTGTGCGGACGGGCCTGGGAATCCTGGCTGGCGGGCGTGGCCTTCGGCTTCTCGCCGGTGCTCATGGCGCGCAGTTCGGCGCATTTCTCGCTCGTCGCTGCCGCGCCCCTCCCGCTGATCCTGCTCGTGCTCGTCCGTGGCGAAGGCAAGGGCCGCCCGCGCGACGCCATCGCGGTGGGAGCGCTCCTGGCCTGGGCCGCCTTCTGCGACATCTACTACGCCGTGTACGGAGGGCTGTTGATCGCGGCCTACATCGTGGCGACCGCCATCAGGGTGTCGCGCGCCTCGCTGGATGCCCGATGGCACTTCGCCCACCGCGTGTCGCGTGGCCTCGTGATCATGGCGGCGACCTTCGTGGTCGCCATCGCGCTCCAGGGAGGGTTGGTCGAGATTGCGGGCGTGCGCATCAGCATGCGGTCGCTGTACACGCCGATGCTGGTCCTGACCGTGCTCGCGCTGGTGGCGGCCCTGCTGCACTGGCCGCCGCGCATCGAGTGGCGCTACCGCTTCGTGTCGAGCCATCCCTGGTGGGCGGCGCTGATGGTCCTGACCGCTGCCGTGCTGCTGTCGCCCGTGCTCGTCGCCTACGCCGGGCGCCTGCTCTCCGGCGACACGGCGGGCCCGGCGATCTACTGGCGCAGCAGCCCCCCGGGCGTCGACCTGTTCGCCTTCGTCATGCCCAACCCGAACTCGCCGCTGTTCGGCGGGCCGTTCAAGACATGGATCGAGGCCCAGCGAGTGGACGGCTTCGCCGAACTGACCGGGTCGATGTCGCTGGTGGCGCTCGGGTGCATCGCGCTGGCCGCCGCATTGGGCTGGCGCCCGGCGCGGCGCCGGTGGGTCGGCTTGACGGTCTTCTTCGCCCTCCTGTCGCTCGGGCCGTTCGTGCACGTCGCGGGCATCAACACGTACATCCCCGGGCCGTGGGCGCTCCTGCGCTACGTGCCGATCGTCGGGCTGGCGCGCTCGCCGTCGCGGTTCGTCGTGCTGGTCACGCTGTGCGTGGCCGTCCTCTTCGCGCTGGCGCTGACCGCGCTCACGACACGCTGGCCCACGCGGCGCCGGGCGCTGCTGGCGACGGTCACGGCCCTGCTGCTGTTCGAGCTCTCGCCGGTCCCGAGGACGCTTTACTCCGCGCAGATTCCCTCGGTGTTCACGCGCATCGCCGCAGACACGCGCAGCGACATCCGCGTGCTGTCGCTGCCCGTCGGCCTGCGCGACGGCACGTCGTCGCTCGGCGACTTCAATCCGCAGACCCAGTACTACCAGACGGCGCACGGCAAGCGATTGATCGGCGGCTACCTGTCGCGACTGACGCGCGCGCAGAAGGAGTGGCACCTGCGCTTCCCGGTCCTGGACGCGCTCTTCACGCTGAGCGAGGACCCGTGGACCGAAATCACGCCGGAGCGGCGGGCAAACGCCCTGCAAGCGCGCGAGCGGTTCCTGACGGCCTCGCACCTGGCCTACGTCGTCACCGACGACGCGCACACCACGCCACTGCTCCGCAGCTTTGCCGAAGAAGTGCTCCAACTGGACAAGGTGACCTCGGCCGACGGCTTCACGCTCTACGTGCCGCGCGTGCCCCACGCCACCACGTCGAACGAGGCCGCACCCGAGGCACGCGTGCCCGACCGGCGGCCCTGAGGCGAGCCTCGCGAACATGCCCTTCCTGAACTACCACCACCTGCGCTACTTCTGGGCGACCGTGAAGGAAGGTGGCGTCACGAGGGCTTCGCGAAAGCTGAACGTGACGCAGCCGACGGTCAGCAGCCAGATCCGCGAGCTGGAACAGACACTCGACCAGCCGCTGCTCGACCGGCACTCGCAGAAGATCGTGCTGACCGAAGCCGGGCAGGTCTGCTACCGCTACGCCGAGAAGATCTTCGAACTCGGTCGTGAGCTGGTCGACGAGCTCGAGGGGCATCCTTCCGGCAAGCCGTTCACGCTGGCCGTCGGCCTCGCCAACAGCGTGCCGAAGCTGCTCGCGCACCGGCTGCTCCAGCCGGCCCTCGGCCGGCCGGACTTCGGTCGGGTGACGTGTACGGAGGACCGCCTCGAGGCGCTGGTCGAGGAACTGGTCAGCCATCACCTCGACCTGGTGATCGCCGACACGCCGCAGCCACCGACACGGTCGCGCAAGGTGTACAACCACCTGCTGGGCGAGTCCACGGTGTTACTGTTCGCCACCGAGCGCCTGTCGTCGGTGTACCGCCGCGGCTTCCCCGGATCGCTGCACGGCGCGCCGATGCTGGTGCCGACACAGAACACCTCATTGCGCCGGTCGCTCGACGCCTGGTGCCACGACCGCGGCATCGTGCCGGCGATCGTCGGCGAGTTCGAGGACCCGGCCCTGATGAAGGTCTTCGGCGAGGCGGGCTCCGGCATCTTCCCGGCGCTGGCGGCGGTGGAAGCCGACGTCCGCCGCATGTGCGACGTGCGCGTGCTCGGCGCCATGGACGGCGTCGTCGAGCGCTTCTACGCCATCTCACCGGAGCGACGCGTCAGGCACCCGGGAGTCGCCGCGATCGCCGAGGGCGCACGGTATCGCCTCCTGAGCTGAGGACGGCCGGCCCATAGGCTGCGCTTCGGCTCCACGGGACGCTTTATCGATTGGACGACGCCGCACGGCCGCGCCTACCGTCGATCCAGGGTCCCGCGCGGGCGCGATGCCCTCGCCGAGGACCGGCCCGAGGTCGCGCATGCCCCCCACGCCAGATGCACGCCAGCGCCTGCTGGCCCTCTTCCGCGAGATGCCGGGCCACCGCTTGACCGCGGCACAGGCCGCGCGCCTGTGCGGACTCGATCACGAGTCTTGTACCAGCACGCTGCGGGCCCTGGTGGCCGACGGCCTGCTGCGCGTCGTCGGCGCGCACTACCTCGTGGTGGAGTGATTCGACACGCCCGCACGGCCGACGCACGGCGCCCGACCTCGGCGCGTCGCGCTGCTCATAGAGAATTTCTATAGGTCGCATCGGCATTAGGTGTTTGGCCACTGCAGTCGCCGTCCTCGACGATGAAGGGGTCGCTATCGAGACGGACCTCGCGCTCTCCCTTCCACGGACGCGGCCTTGCCGCCACGGCGCGCGCGTGGTGTCCCGTCGTCGACACCGGCAAGGAGCACGCATGCAAATTCGGCCGCTGATCGTGGCCCTGTGGTCTGTCCTGACTCTGACCCCCGGCACTCTCGACGCGCAACCCGTAAGGGACGCGTTTCGACGAGCGAACCCCTCGGTGGTCCTGATCCGCACCACGGGCCGCGCGGCGACGCCCGGTAGCAGCAGCGAGAAGGCCGCCCAGGCGCAAGGGGTCGGCTCGGGCGTGCTGGTCTCGGCCGACGGCAAGGTGGTGACGGCCGCGCACGTGGTGAAGTCGGAGGCCGCCATCGAGGTCAGTTTTCTCGACGGCGAGCCCATCCAGGCGTCGGTCGTCTGGATGGCCCCCTCGGCCGACCTGGCGCTGCTGCAACTGGCGCGCGTCCCCCCGGCGGCGGTCGTGGCCACCTTCGGCAACTCCGACCTGCTGGAGACCGGCGACCAGGTCTTCACCATCGGCGCGCCGTACGGCGCGAACCATTCCCTGGCCGTCGGGTGGGTCAGCGCGCGGCGGCTGCCCTCACCGGTGTACGAGGACGCGACCCCCCTCGAGTTGCTGCAGACCGACCTGAGCGTCTTCGGCGGCAACTCGGGCGGTCCCCTGCTGAACGTGGACGGCGAGGTGGTCGGCATCGTGACGCACGTGCTCAGCGGCGACGGTGCGGCCAGCGGCCCGAGCTTCTCGGTGGCCGGCAACGTCGTGAAGCGCCTGCTGCTCGACGAGCGCCGGACATGGTTCGGGGTGGAGTCGTTCATGCTCGAGGGCCCGCTCGCCGAGGCCTTCAACCTGCCGCAGCCGGCCGGCCTGCTGGTGCAGTCGGTGTCGCCGGCGTCCCTGGCCGCGAAACTGGGCCTGCGCGGCGGCACCGTGCAGGCGGCGATCGCCGACGTGCCCGTGTTCCTCGGCGGCGACGTCCTGATCGAGATCCTCGGCGTGCCCGTCGTGGCCTCGCCGCGTTTCATGAGCACGTTCCTCGCGGCGCTGGACAAGGTCACGGCAGGCGACACGGTCACGGCCAGGGTGTGGCGCGCCGGACGCGTGGTGTCGCTCGACGCCGTCGTCCCCTCGCCATGACGCGCGAGGGCCGCCCACTCCCTTCCGCTCCCGACGGCACCCGACGCACGATGCACGACATCTCCGACGTCCCATCAGCCACCGACACGGCGACGGCCAACGGCCCCGCCCACGACCACTGGCACGCCTCGTCGGCCGAGGCCGTCGCGACGACCCTGGGCGTACACCCCGACCTCGGCCTGTCGGACGCCGAGGTGCTGAGGCGACAGTCGCTCCACGGTCCCAACGAACTCGTCGAACGGCACCGACGCGGCCCCTGGGAGATCCTGCGGGACCAGCTGACATCGACCATGGTGGTGCTGCTGATGGGCGCCGCGGCGGTCAAGGTGCTGGTCGCGATCCTGTCCTCCGACACCCGGGAGTGGATCGATGCGCTGGCCATCGCCGCGATCGTCCTGGTCAACGTGGCGCTCGGGTTCGCGCAGGAGCACCGCGCCGAGCGCGCGATCGCCGCGCTGCGGCGCCTCTCCGCGCCGGTCGTCCAGGTGCGACGTAACGGCCAACGACAGGAGTGCCCGGCCCGAGATCTCGTGGCAGGCGACGTGGTCCTGCTCGAGGCGGGCAGCGTCGTGCCGGCCGACGCGCGGGTCGTGTCGGCGGTGGGGCTGCGCGTGCTCGAGGCCGGCCTTACCGGCGAGTCGGTGCCCGTCGACAAGACGCGCGACCCCGTCCCGGCCGCGGCGGCGCTTGGCGACCGCCTGAGCATGGTGTTCCTCGGCAGTGCCGTGACCAGCGGGCGCGGCACGGCCGTCGTGGTGACCACGGGCATGCGCACGGAGCTCGGGCGCGTCGCGACCCTCCTGCAGGGGGTCGACGCGACCGCGACGCCGCTGCAGCAGCGCGTCGCGCGCCTCGGCGCGGGCATCACCGCCGGCGCCCTTGCCGTCATCGCGGCGATGGCCGCGCTCGGCATGAGCCGTGGCGCATCAGCGCTCGAGGTCCTCCTCGCCGGAGTCTCGGTGGCCGTCGCGGCCATCCCCGAGGGACTGCCTGCAGTGATGACCATCACGCTGGCGCTCGGCGCCCAGCGCATGCTCAGGCACCGGACGCTGATCCGCCGCCTGCCCGCCGTGGAAGCCCTCGGCTCGGTCACGACCATCTGCTCGGACAAGACGGGCACGCTGACGCAGAACCGCATGGAGGTGGCCGTGCTCGACGTCGCCGGGCACGACGTCGACACACAGGACGTCGGACCAGCCGGCATCGTCGACCCGGCCGGACGCACCACCGGCGACCTCGGGGCACTCGTGGCGCTCGGCGTGCTGTGCAACGACGCCGCAATGGCACCCACGGCCGACACACCGCTGGCAACCGTCGGCGATCCCACCGAGACGGCGATCATCGTGTTCGCCGCCGAGCAGGGCCTGTGGAAAAGGGACCTGGACACGGCCCGGCCACGCGTCGCCGAGGCGGCCTTCACCTCGGAGCGCAAGCGGATGACCACCATCCACCGGGTGGACGGGCCCTGGTCGCCGCAGGCGCACGCCCTGGCGCCCCTGGTGCGCGGCGCCGAGTACCTCGCCGCGGTGAAGGGCTCTGCCGACGGCCTGTTGGCGATCAGCACCTCGGTGCTCGAGGCCGGTGCGGTCGTGCCCCTCTCGCCCGACCTGCGGACGCGCATCGAGAGGGCCGTGGCGCGATTCGCGAGCCGCGGCCTGCGCGTGCTCGGCGTGGCCGCGCGCCCGTTGGCGGCCCTGCCCGGGCAGGACGCCGAGGCGTGCGAACGGGAGCTCACGTTCGTCGGCCTGATCGGCCTCGTGGACCCGCCGCGCCCCGAGGCGCGCCAGGCCGTCGCGCGCTGCCGCGAGGCCGGCATCAGGCCGGTCATGATCACCGGCGATCACCCGGTGACGGCGCTCGAGATCGCGAGGCAGCTCGGGATGGCCGACGAGGACGCGCGCGTCTGCAGCGGTGTCGACATCGAGGCGATGTCGGACGAGCGCCTGCGTGACGAGGCGGCACGCGTGGCCGTGTTCGCGCGCGTCGCGCCCGAGCACAAGCTCCGCATCGTCGGCGCCCTGCAGGCGCGTGGCGAGATCGTGGCGATGACGGGTGACGGCGTCAACGACGCGCCCGCGCTCCGGAAGGCCAACATCGGCATCGCGATGGGCATCACGGGGACCGATGTCGCCAAGGAAGCCGCCGACATGGTCATCACCGACGACAACTTCGCGACGATCGTGCAGGCCGTGGAGGAGGGGCGGACCATCTACGACAACGTCCGCAAGTTCGTGAAGTACATCGTCACGAGCAACTCCGCGGAGGTCTCGGTGCTGTTCCTCTCGCAGCTGGCCGGCATGCCGATGCCCATGACGACGCTGCAGATCCTGTGGATGAACTTCGTCACCGACGGCGTGCCGGGGCTCGCCCTGGGCCTCGAGCCCACCGAGCCTGGGACGATGCAGCGCCAGCCGTTCGCGCCGGGCGAGAGCGTCTTCAGCCGCGGCATCGGGCGCCACGTGGTGATGGTCGGGGCGCTGCTCACCGCGGTGGCCTTCGGCGTCGGTTACTGGGCCTGGCGGGCGGGCCATCCGGCGTGGGGCACGATGATCTTCGTCACCCTCACCTTCTCGCAGCTGGGTCACGCGATGGCCGTCCGCTCGCATCGCCTGTCGTTGTGGACACTCGGCCTGTCCGGCAACCCGGTGATGTCGTGGGCCGTGCTGATCACGCTCGGCCTGCAGTTGGCGATCGTGTACGCGCCGCCTGCCCAGGCGCTGTTCGGGACGGTCCCCCTGACAGCCATGGAGATGGCCATCTGCTCGGCGGCAAGCCTGTTGGTGTTCCTCGCCGTGGAACTCGAGAAGTGGGTCCTGCGGCGACAGGCGCCCTAGCAGGGCGCTGAAACACTCCGCCCTGCAATGCAGGTAGCTGGCTCTTTCGGCAACCTGCTAGGCGTCGGCCCTGCTCGAGGACGCCGTCCCTCGCGCCAGTCGCGCCGCGTATCCCGACAGGCCGATGACGCCGACGATGTTGGGGAAGATCTGCAGGGCGTTCATGAGGTCGCCCCACGCCCACACCACCTCGACGCGGCTGATGGCGCCGAACGGGATCAGCGCGCAGTAGATCCAGCGGTACCAGTGCGCGACCGGCCGGTCGAGCAGGTACTCGAAGAACTGCTCGCCGTAGAACGCCCACCCGATCAGCGTGGTGTACCCGAACAGGAACGCGCACAACGCCACCACGTAGCCGCCGACGCCCGGCATCGCGGCGTCGAATGCCGAGGCGACGGCCGCCGAACTCGTGAGTCCCGACTGCCACGCGCCCGTGAGCAGGATGGTCATCGCGCTGATCGTCGAGGTGACGAACGAGACGATGGCGACTTCCATCACGGCCTGCAGGCCCTGCTGCTCGGGGTGGCGTGACCGCGCCGTGCCGTACGCCACCGAGGCGGTGCCGTAGCCGGCTTCGTTGGCGTACATGCCGCGCGCGAGGCCATACCGCATCGCCACGACGATGCCGAGCGCGCCGCCGGCGGTGGCCTTGAACGAGAAGGCCTCGCGGAACACCAGCGCGAGCACGGCGGGAATGTTGGCCGCGAACATCACGATGACGATGAGGCCGCCGCCGAGGTAGAGGCCGACCTTGAGCGGCGCCAGCTTCTCCGCGGCCTTCCCGATGCTGCCGATGCCGCCCACGATCACCAGCCACACGAGGAGGCCGATGGCGATGCCCGACGCCCATGTCGGAATCGCCAACTGGCTCTTCAGGACGATCGCGATCGAGTTGGGCTGCGTGAAGGGCGTGGTGGTGATCGCGGCCACGCCGGCGATGAGGGCGTAGGTCGAGGCAAGCCAGGGCTGCTTCAACCCGTCGCGCAGCGCGTACATCGGGCCCGAGCGGATGGTCGTGCCGCTCGCCTCGCGCCACGTGACGCCCAGCACGGCCTCGGTGAACTTGATGGTGGTCGCGACGAAGCCGTAGGCCCAGATCCAGAACAGCGCGCCAGGACCACCGGACACGATGGCCGTGGCGACGCCGGCGATGTTGCCGGTGCCGATGGTGCCCGAGAGCGCCGTCATGAAGGCCTGGAACGGCGACAGCGCGCCGGCCGTGCCGCTCTCGGCGCTCGACAGCATCGCGCGGAAGGCCTCGCCGAAGCGGCGGACCTGCACGAACCGGTAGCGGATGGTGAGGAAGAGCCCGGTGCCGAAGAGCAGCAGGAGCAACCAGGGCACGAACAGCGCGTCGGCCGCGCGCTGGATCAAGTCCGCGAGTGTGGTGAGCACGGCGTACAGGTTAACGCTTAACGCTTAGCGCCTAACGCTTGACGCTCAACGCTTGACGGTCAGGACTGACGAGTGACGTGGGGATCGCAGGCCGCCCGAGCGAAGGCGAGGGCGTCCCGCCGAAGCCGAAGGCGAAGGCGGACCGGTACCCGCCCCAGTTAGATGTTGCTCCGGCTCTGGCACCCGTCGACGGTGACGCACGCGCCGCTGATCCAGCTGGATCGGCGCGACGCCAGGAAGGCGACGACATCGCCGACCTCCTCGGCGCGGCCGAAACGGCCGAACGGCAGGTCGGTGGCGATGAAGCGGGCGATGCCCTCCGGGTCGGCCTGCTGCCGCTGGTGCCAGGATCCGCCCTCGAACAGGATCGAGCCGGGCGCGACGGAGTTGACGCGGATGTTGGAGGGCGCCAGTTGCTGGGCGAGCGCCTTGCCGAGGCTGATCTCGGCCGCCTTGACGGCGTTGTAGGTCATGCGGCCACCCGACTCGCGGCCCCAGATGGAGGCGATGAGCAGGATGACGCCGCCGCCGCGCGCCTGCATGTGCGGCACCACGAGGCGCGAGGCGCGGATGGCGGGATAGAGCGTCTGGTCGAACGCCTGCTGCCAGACCTCGTCGGGCGTGTCGAGCAGGCCCCCGCCCTTGCCGAGGCCCACGTTGTTCACGAGCACGTCGACGCCGCCGAAGCGCGCGACGGTGGTCTCCACCAGGCGCTGCAGGTCGTCGGCCTTCGAGACGTCCGCCTGCACGGCCAGCACGTGGTCGACGGTGGCCGCCCGCGCGGCGAGGTGCCGCGCCGCCGCATCGAGGGTCGCCTGCGTCCGCCCGCAGATGACCACGCGGGCCCCCTCCGCGACGAGCGCCTCCGCCGAGGCAAGGCCGAGGCCCTTGCTGCCGCCCGTCACGATGGCCACCTGGCCTGCCAGTCCGAGATCCATCAGCGGGGTCCCCCGTCGGTGAGGTCGTTGAGCCGCCAGTCGTAGGTCGAGTAGGCGAGCGTGAACGTGTTCTGCGTGAGGCCGCGCCGCTCGCTCGGCAGCACGTGCGGCACCACCATGTGCAGCACCGCCAGTTCGAGCGGGCTGCGCCGCGCGAAGGTGGTGGTGTCGCCGGGCCAGGCCTTCGTGAACTCGGCCTGCCGCCAGCCGAAGATCGGCGAGATCTCGACACGGTTGGTGGACGGATCGTAGCGGAAGCACTCGTTGCGCTCGACGCACTCGGCCGCCACCGAGGCGAGCTGATCCTCGAGCCGCCGCGCGGTGAAGGCCTCGCTGCGCAAGCGACCGCCGCCGAGCGACCCACGCCCGAGCGCGAAGAACATGCGCGGATCCTCGAAGGTCGGCAACACCTGCTTCTCGATGTCCTCGAGCGACAGCAGCCGCCCGCCGACGCGGTGCCGCTTCGCGGTGAAGGCTCCCGGCACGTGCATGATGCTGTCGGCTGGGTACTGGGCGGCGGCGCCCTTGATCGGGTAGGCGTTCACCACGGTGCGCAGCACCAGCGCGTTGTAGGCATTGAGCCAGAAGGCAGCGCGCTCGGCCTTCGCCCAGCTCTCGAAGGCCGCCGGCGGCACGTCGAGGTTGCTGACGTAGGCGTCGAGCCGACCACGCTCCGATCGCAGCGCGCGGTAGTACACGAGGCCCTCGCGCACGTAGGTGTCGAGGATGACGTCGAGCGCCGCATGCATGCCGACGTCGGACGGGACCACCGACTGTGCCGAGGCGACGAGCGACGGCCGCGGTACCAGCAGGATCGCACTCGCGGCGAACGCGAGGCCGATGGCGCGGAATGGGCGAAGCAGTGTGGGCATCAAGGGCAGTTCAGGACAGCGGAGTCGGGAGGAGCGGGTCGGCAGTCAACAGTCAACAGTCGGCAGTCGGCAGTCGGCAGTCATTACAGCCTAACCGGTGTCACAGTGTGGCAAGCCAGCGATGCAGCGCCGTGTCGAACGCCGAGGGCTGTTCCACGTTGCTGAGGTGACCCGCGCCCGGCACCTCGACGAGCGACGCACCCACGACGCCGTCGGCGATGAGCCGTGCAGCGGTTGGCGGGGTGAGCGTGTCCTCGACGCCGACGATCACCAGCGTCGGCACGGTGATGGTGGACAGCGTCGGGCGACTGTCGGGGCGCGTCCGGAGCGCCTCGAGCGCATCGGCAACGGCCTCGCCCGGCGTCTCGAGGGCCCACGCCCGCACCTCGTGCGCCACATGCGGGTCGCTGGTCTGGGTCGTCGCGCCGAGCAGGCCGGGGAGCATGGCGTCGATGACGGCGCCGGTGCCCTCGGTGCGCGCCCGCGCCTGCATCGCGACCCGCCTGGCCCGTGCCTCGTCGGTGTCGGCCTCGGCGCGCGTATCGGCGAGCACGAGCCCGCGAATGGCGGCCGGCCGGCGTCGCCAGCATTCGAAGGCGATGTAGCCACCCATCGACAGCCCCGCGAGCACCACGGGGCCCGTCCCGAGCGACGCGATCAACGCCAGCACATCGTCGGCATGCTCGCCCACCGATCGCGCCGAGGCGCCCGTCGAGGCGCCGAAGCCGCGAAGATCCGGTGCGACGCCGCGCCACCCCGGCGGCAGCGCGGCCAACTGCCGCGCCCACATCCGGGCCGAGAGCGGGAAGGCATGCAGGAACACGAGGGGCGCGCCCTCGCCAGCTTCGGTGACCGACAGCGTGGCCGTGGGCAGTGACACGGTGCGGACCGCCATGCCGACATTATCGGACAGGGAGAACAAGGGACGAGGGACAAGTACGCGAGGGACAAGGGAGGCAAGGGACAAGGGACGAGGCGGGGAGCGACAAGGGACGAGGACGGCGCGGGACATGGCTGATACAGGGACATGGGAACCAGGTGGGCATCAATGCCGTAGCGTGTCCCTTCGCCCTTGTCGCCGTGAATCCTCGTCCCTCGTCACTCTCCTTGCCTGGTGACTCTTCCCTTGTCCCTCGTCCCTTGCTTGTATGATGGCCGTCGTGAGCCGGCACGTGTGGGCGCTCTGCCTCGTGGCCTGGCTCGGAGCGGCGCTGTGGCAGGCCAATCCGGTACGCGTGGGGGATGGCCACGAACACGTGGCGGTCGCGCTCAACCTCTCGCGGGGGCATGCGCCGTCGTTCGCGCCTGACCAACTGGCCGCCGTCGAGCGCGAGCTCCGGGCCCTCGGTCCTTCCTTCGCCACGGCCTCCCTGGTCCATCCCGATCTGGTGGGCCGGGACGGACGTCAGGACGTTCCCCATTTCTGGCTGTATCCGTTGCTCGCAACGCCGGGCGTCTGGCTCGCCCGGGTGGTGGGCGCCTCGCCACTCTGGGGCTTCGTCGCCTTGCATGTGGCCCTGCTGGCCGGCCTCGGCGCCCTGATGCTCGCCCGACCGGCGCCAGTGTGGACATCGCTCCTGCTCCTCAGTCCCCTCATCTGGTGGCTCGACAAGCCGTCGACCGACCTGCTGCTGGTGACCTGCCTCGGCGGAGCGCTGCTGCTGTGGGCGACCAGGCCTGGTGTCGCGATGTTGCTGCTCGGCGTCGGGGCCAGCCAGAATCCCGGGCTGATTCTCGTGGCGGCCCTCTTCGCCGCCTGGGGGTCGATCGAGCGGCCCGCACGCCTGATGTGCCGACGCTGGCAGGCCGGGGTGCTCGGCGCGGCCGCCCTCATCGTGCTGCCCGCGGCGTACTACCTCTGGCGACTGGGACTGCCGTCGCCGCTGACGGCGTCGACCGCCACGCGCTGGCCCGGCGTGCTCGATGCGCTCTTCCCGCTGACCGACGTCACGATGGGCCTGGTGGTGCGGTACCCGCCGTACGTGCTGGCGGTGCTGATCGCGGCGGCGTGGCTGGCGCGGCGAGAACTGCTGAGGCTCCGGGATCCCTTCATCGCCACCACGCTGCTGGCCGCCCTGGCGCTGCTCTGGGCGGTGGGGCAGCCCGTGAGCCAGAACCATGGGGGCAGCCCAGACCTGAGCCGCTACGCGCTCTGGCTGATGCCGCTGGCCTTGCCGCTGCTGCAGCAGGCCGGCAGCAGCCCGCACCGCCTGCCGGCGCGCCTCGGCGTGGCGCTGGCCGTCGTGTCGGCGGCGTGGACGCTGGCCGCCTTCCCACTGTCACGCCCGGAGGGCCACCTGCAGCCCACGCGCGTGGCCAGCTGGCTGTGGAGCCGACACCCGATGTGGAACGACCCGCGGCCGGAGGTGTTCGCCGAGCGCCTGTCGCACGCCGAGCCGGCGGTCGTCCCGACAGGGACCAGCGACTGCAACAAGGTGCTGCTGTACGAGGGCCAGTGGCCCGTGGCGTGCCTGCCGCAGGACACGCCGCCGGACGCCTGCTTCGACCCGCAACGCTTCTGCTATGCCAACCGCACGGCAACCGGCGCCGGCTACCTGTTCATGGTGGAGCCGCTGCGCCCGGGCTTCCCTGTGGTGACCGCCGAGCGCACCTGGGCCCGCGAGACCCCGGCCGTGGCCACGATGCGACAGTTGGTCCGGGGACTCACGATCGGCGAGCCCGCTGAGGCGTTCGTCTCGCTGCGCGGCCTGTGGAACGCCGCCTGGATCGAGGAGTGGAGCGGCAAGGACCGCTCGGTGTTCTACGTGCGGAACACGCGCCCGGACGCACGCATCGGCGTCCGTGTCCGCCAGCGCGCACTGGCGCGGGTGATCGACCTGAACCGCGCCGTCGAGATCGCCACGTATCCGATCGAGGCCAACACGGCCAACCCCGAGTCGATCCCGCTCCCGGACGCCACGCCGGACCTGGCGATCACGTTCGAGCCGAGGTAGGCACACTCAGGCTCAGGGCTCAGGGCTCAGGGCTCAGGCAGAAGGCTCGAGGCTGAGGATCAGGCCACGTGGCGCGATGCCGCGAGCCGCCTTGCGGCATTCGCGGCATCGCGGCATTCCCCTACTGGCTCCCGGCAGCCGGGTACGGCGCGCCTGCAGCAATCCAGCGGCGCAGGGTGTCGATCTGCTTCTCGGTGAGCGGATCCTTGTCGAGCGGCATCTGGTCCTCGCCATCGAGGCCGAGCACGCGCCGCATGATCAAGCTGTTCTCCGCATCGCCGGGCTTGAGCAGGGCGCCGCTCTTGCCGCCCTTCTGGAGCGCCTCGACGGAGTCCATGCGCAGGCGCGCCTTGACCTTGTCGGGGCCGTGGCACTCGACGCAGGTGCGCTTGAAGATCGGCATGACCTCACGCGTGAAGTCGGGCGCCGCGGCAGCCTGGGCTTCGGCCGCATCGATGGGTGCCGGGGCCGAGGGCGCAGCGGCAGGCGCCATCTCGCGCACGTGCGCTGCGGCGGGCGTCGCGGTCGGCGCCATCGCGGGCACCGGAGCCGCCAACGGGGCCACGACGGAGGCAGGTGCAGCCGCCACCGGGACCGCCGGCGCCTCGGCACTCACCGGAGCCGCCTTCTGCTTCCAGGGCAACAGGCCGGTCAGGTAGTCCTCGCCGTAGACGAGGCCGCCCCCCAGGTGCCCGGTCGCCCCGACCACCGCACTGGTCGCCAGGACCAGTACGACGTACGCCGCGACCTGTCGAACCCCTGCCGCGCGCCGGGCCAACTGCCCGGCGCCCAAGGCGGCCGTAGCCGCGATCATCGAAATCCAGCCCATCACCTGATGCCTCTCCACGGCCACGGCCGCATCGCCGGTCACCGACTGGTGCCCCGCGTTCAACGTGCCGAACCACACGGACACTATCGCGCCAGCCACACCGAACGCCAGACAGTATGTCCCAGCCTCGGACGGCACCGGTCGTCGCCTCAGCAGGTGCAGGCCTTCGATGGCCGCCGCGACCGTGAGCAAGGCGATCGGGAAGTGCACGACGATGGGGTGGAGACGCCCGAGGAGAAGCCAGCCCCACCACGGCCGGGCACCCGGCGAGGGCGCGGCAGGCTCAGGCGCCTGCGCGGCGCGCGGCGGTGCGGTGGTCTCGGCTGGGGCGGCGTGCCCGCCCGACGGCACGGGGGTCATGGCCCGTGTCGCCGGCAGTGGCGGCACGCTGGCCATCAGGGGGCTGGCTGTCGCGATCAGGCCCGCCACGATCAACGATGGCAGGCCGACGCGTACGCCGAGGGCGCGAACGTCCATGGGACCTCTGGTCACGGCGGCGGGCAGCCAGCACTCCCAGTCTAACGTGGTGAGCCTTCAGACGGCCAATCGGTCGCCATGGTCGGGGCGGCGGGGCGGCCATTTGTTCGGTACGATCGACACGTGCTCTCCCTTGCCCGCACCGCCTGGCTCGTGCTCGCCTACAACCTCGCCGTCATCGCCTGGGGCGCCTACGTGCGCGCGACGGGATCAGGCGCCGGGTGCGGGGCCCACTGGCCGCTCTGCGACGGGCGCCTCGTGCCCCGCAGTCTCGGGGTCAGCACGCTGATCGAGTACTCGCACCGGATCACCAGCGGTATCGCCCTGGTGTCGGTGGTCCTGTTGCTGGTCTGGGTGCGGCGCGCCTGCCCCGCCGGTCATCCCGCCCGGCGCGGCGCCACCATGACGGTGGTCTTCATGCTCCTCGAAGCCGCCGTCGGGGCCGGGCTCGTGCTGTTCGAGTTGGTGGCCGACAACGCGAGCATCGCCCGCGCGCTGTTCATGGCCGTGCACCTCACCAACACGTTCATCCTCGTGGCCTGGATGGCCCTCACGGCCTGGTGGCTCTCGGGAGGCGACCCGGTGGCGCCAGGGGACTCGCCCGGGCTGGCGCTCGGTGTCGGCGGCCTGCTGACGGCGGTGACGCTCGTCGGCGTCAGCGGCGCCATCGCCGCGCTCGGCGACACCCTGTTCCCCAGCCAGACGCTGGCCGAAGCCCTGGCCGCCGATCTGTCGCCGACCTCTCACGTGCTGATCCGCCTGCGCGTGTTCCACCCGGCGCTCGCCATCGCGACGGCCGTGCTCCTGGTCGTGGCGGCGCCGCTGCTCGCACGCCGCGCCGACACGCCGACGGCAAACCGGCTGGCGCGCGGCGTGGCCGGGCTGGCCGTGCTGCAGGTGGTGGCCGGCGTGGTGAACGTGGTGTTGCTGGCGCCGGTCTGGATGCAGTTGCTGCACCTGCTGCTCGCCGACGTGCTGTGGATCACGCTGGTGCTGCTCGGCGCCGTGGTGCTGCGACGCCACACGTCGGCCGTCCCGGCGCGCCACGTCGGGGCGCCCCAGCGCGCCTGAGGCAGGCGGCACCCGTCGAGCACGCAGCGCACGCCTCCCCCGGGCGAGCCGCGTCACCAGGCCCTGCCTGGCGCCTGAGGGGCGACCTCAGCTGCGAGCTGCCGCGAACGTGTCGCAGGCCTTGATGTCGCCGGTCTTCAGCCCGCGCGTGAGCCATTCCACGCGCTGCTGCGACGAACCGTGCGTGAAGCTCTCCGGCCGGACCCGACCGGTCGCCTGACCCTGCAGCTTGTCGTCGCCGATGGACGCGGCCGCCCGCAGGCCTTCCTCGGCATCGCCGGGCTCGAGGATGCCGCGCTGGGCCGTGGAGTGGCCCCAGACGCCCGCGAAGCAGTCGGCCTGCAGTTCCATCAGCACGGACAACTGGTTCTGCTGGCGCGGATTGCGCTGCTGCAGTTCACGGACCTGGCGCTCGATGCCGAGGAGGTTCTGCACGTGGTGGCCGACCTCGTGCGCGATGACGTACTGCTCGGCGAAGTCACCGGGTGCGCCAAACCGCCGATCGAGCTGGTCGAAGAACTCGAGATCGAGGTAGACCTTCTGGTCGCCCGGGCAGTAGAACGGCCCCATCGCGCTCTCGCCCATCCCGCAGGCCGAGGGCGTGGCGCCGCGAAACAGCACGAGCTTGGCCTCGCGATACCGGCCGCCGAGCAACTTCGTCCACGTGGCCTGCAGGTCGTCGAGCGCCTGGCCGATGTCGTTGACTTTCCGCTCCTCGGCCTGCGTGGTCTTCAGCGGGCCCGACTGCTGCATCTGCGGCGGGCCGGACGCCTGCTGCTGCAGCGCCGGCGAGATCATGTCGCGACCGAAGATGAGGCTCAGGACCAGCAGGATCGCGAACCCGCCCAGTCCCAGACCTGCGCCGCGCCCCATGCTCATCGCGCGGCGATCCTCGATGTTCCGGCTCCGTCCTGCGTTCGGGTCCCAGCGCACGTTCCTGCTCCTTCGTCTCTGGCCTCGTCGGCCGCTCATCCCTGCCACGCCCGGGCGACTCACCTGCGCGAGACGCGACTGACCGGGGCCTCCGATCATCGCAACCCCGCGGGCCGTCCCTCGCTGGCTTTTGGTCTAGTGTCGCAGGATTCGGGAGTCGGGAGTCGGGAGTCGGGAGTCGACAGGGCCCGTCAGCGCTCCAGCCCGTCAGCCACCGCTCGGGTCACCGCGAACGCCGTGCCGTGCCGCATGCCCTCGGGGAACGTTACGTCCGGCG
>NZ_JBIINP010000193.1:0-7425 GCF_044337415.1 Luteitalea sp. | reverse complement strand
TCGGGAGTCGGGAGTCGGGAGTCGGGAGTCGACAGGGCCCGTCAGCGCTCCAGCCCGTCAGCCACCGCTCGGGTCACCGCGAACGCCGTGCCGTGCCGCATGCCCTCGGGGAACGTTACGTCCGGCGCCGGCGTGAACGTCCGGAAGTCCTGCGTGTCCATGGCGCCGTAGCGCTTGCGCGTGTACTCGTCGTAGAAGATGCGCCAACGGTCACCCAGGCGCAGCACGGTGGGTCCTTCGACCCAGTCTGGCGAGAACGCCGCCGAGGCGGCGCCGAAGGGACCGCTCATGGACGAGGCCGTGGCGACCTTGAGGTGCTTGCGCGGGGTCGGCGCCTTCGTCTCGTCCTTCACCACGAGCACCGCCCGCTGGCCGTCGTGCACGACGACGCCATCGATGGCGTTGAACCCGCCGTCGTAGAAGAGCCGCGCCGGGGTGTACGACACGAAGTCTTTGGTGGTCGTGGCGTAGAGCCGATGGTTCAGCGGGCGTCCGTTGCCGGCATCGCCGTTGGCCTGGAGCGTCTCGGGAAAGCGCCCCTCGATCGTCGTCGCCCACACGATGAGGTAGTGCTTCGCGTCGGGGTCGTAGTGGATCTCGGGCGCCCAGACGTTACGTACGCCCTCGACGTCGCCGAGGACGGGCACGTTCGCCTGGGCACTCCAGGTCCGCAGATCGCGCGAGTGCGCGACGCCGAACCCGTGGTCCCACCACCCGGTGGTCCACACCATGTGGAACTGCCCGTCGGGTCCGTGGACAATCGACGGATCACGCATCAGCTTCGTGCCGACCTGCGGCGCGAGGTACGAGCGGCCGCCGCCCACCCGGCGCCAGTGCGCGCCATCGTCACTGCACGCGAAGTGCAGGCCGTCCTCGCCGTTGCCGGTGAAGTACGAGAACAGGTACACCGTATCGGCAGTCGGGAGTCGGGAGTCGGCAGTCAACTGCTTCGTGTCGGCAGTCGGGAGTCGGGAGTCGGCAGTCAGCTGCTTCGTGTCGGCAGGCGGGAGTCGGGAGTCGGCAGTCGACGACTCCCTCTCGGCAGTGGGCAGTCGGGAGTCGGCGATCGCGCGCGCCTGGGCGGCAGGCGGCGTCGGCCCGACGGCCGCGAGTGATGCGACGAAGCCGAGCACACAGGCGAGGGCCACAGGCATCGAGCGACGGGCGGTGATCATGCGCGGGACTCCCTGGCGCGGGCGGCGCGGCGCACCGCCTGGACGCGGTCTCGTCTCAGGTGGCGTTTGCCCCAGTCGTCGATGGCGGCGACGACAGGCTGCAGGGCCACACCGGCGGCCGTCAACGAATAGAGCGTGCGCGGCGGCGACGACGACTCGACGCGACGCGCGAGGATGTCGAGCGCGACGAGCGTCTCGAGGCGCTGCGCGAGCGTGGACGGGTTGCAGCCGCCAACGGCACGCGACAACTCGTTGAAGCCCATCGGTCCGCCCATCAGCGCATGCACGATCTGCATGGTCCACTTCCCTTGCAGGACGCCGATGGCATCGAGCACGGGACAGAAGGGATCGGGCAGGGCGGAACGGCGCGCGGGGGCCACGACCGTCAGGCTAGCAGAGGCCGTGTCGACATTCCATAGCTACTTGCTTTTTCATAGCAACTACATCCATACTGTGGAAGCCGGCCAACGACCCGCGCTGCGGGCGCGCCAGACGCGGGCGCGCGGGTCCGCCCCCCAGCACCGGGAGGGTCGCCGGCCACTGTTCCCATGCAGACCATCAGCGGCTTGCACCATGTGACGGCCATCTCCGGCCCCGCCCAGCAGAACCTCGACTTCTATGCCGGCATCCTCGGGATGCGGCTGGTGAAGAAGAGCGTCAACCAGGACGATCCCGGCACGTACCACCTCTTCTACGCAGACGCCGCGGGGCATCCCGGCACGGACCTGACCTTCTTCCCCTGGTCGCACATGGCGCCGTCGCGCGCCGGACACGGCCTGGCGACCGAAGTGCAGTTGACCGTGCCCACCGGCTCGCTGGCGTACTGGGGCGAGCGGCTCACGCGCTACGGCGTGAAGCTCGGCGCCATCGAGACGCGGTTCGGCGATCGCGTGCTGCCGGTCGTCGATCCGCACGGGCTGCAGGTCGCGCTCGTCGAGTCTGCCGATCCCACGACGCGCGGCTTCGAGCCGTGGTCACACAGTCCGGTGCCCGTCGAATACCAGGTGCGCGGCCTGCACGGCGCGCGCACGTGGCAGCACGACAAGGCGCCGACGGCGTGGTTCCTCTCGAACGTGTTCGGCTTCACCGAACTCGGCACCGAAGGCGGATGGACGCGCTACGTGATCGGCGACGGCGGCCCCGGGCGCGTGCTCGACATCCGCGAAACGCCTGAAGAGCGCCGCGGCGCGTGGGGCACCGGCAGCATC
Source organism: Luteitalea sp. (assembly GCF_044337415.1). Classification (GTDB taxonomy): domain Bacteria; phylum Acidobacteriota; class Vicinamibacteria; order Vicinamibacterales; family Vicinamibacteraceae; genus Luteitalea. The sequence continues at coordinate 5,042 of NZ_JBIINP010000193.1, read as the reverse complement.
CACCACCTCGCCTGGCGCGTGACCGACGAGGCGCACGAACTGCTGGTGCGCACGCTGGTCGAGGAGGTCGGGCTGCGGCCGACGCCCGTGATCGACCGGTTCTGGTTCAAGTCCGTGTACTTCAAGGAACCCGGCGGCGTGCTGTTCGAGCTGGCCACCGACGGACCGGGCTTCGCGGTGGACGAGGACGCCAATCACCTTGGCGAAACGCTGGTGTTGCCGCCCTGGCTCGAAGGCCAGCGCACCGCCATCGAACGCGCAGTGCCCACGCTCACGTATCCGCCGCAGGTGTGAGCATCCGGGTACGCGGTACGGGGTACGGGGTACCGTACGGGAATCGGGGCTTGGGGCTTGGGGCTCGGACAGATCTCCGAGTCTTGAGCCTGAATCCTGCAAGCGTCAGCGAGGCGTCAGGCGTTAAGCGTTAAATGGCCCCCATGCTCCGCAGGAACTCGAAGTAGGGCTCCGGCACGCCCTTCCACTCGCCCTTCACGCGGCGGAGCCGGAACGGCACTTCGATGGTGCCCATCATCCCCACGAACACCAGTTCGTCGGCGGAACTCCCGGCGGTGATGCGCGTGCCCGACGGCATGCGCACCACCTCGCCGGCGCGGGCAGGCGCCAGGCCCATCTCGACGGCGAGCATGGCGACGTGCCCGCGATCGGCGCCCGGCAGGTTGTTGTTCCGCGTGAGTTGCTCGACGTGGTCGGGCAGGTAGCTCAGCGCCTTCAGCGGTTCCGTCTCGCGATTCATCACGTGGTAGAGGAACCGCTTCACCAGCATCACCGGTGCATCGTCTGGCGGCGGCGTCGCCGCCTGCTGTCGCTCGGCCACCCAGTACCGCGGATCGACGCGCCAGCCGTCGCGCGTCCGCACGACAGGCACGGGCACCAGCGAGCCGCCGTACTGCGTCACGTACACGATGCGCGTGCCGACCGGTGCGCTCGCCGTGTCATCGACCGGCTCGCCCTCGAAGAGCGGCGGCAACTGCGACGAGAACCGCACGCGCGTCAGCCGTTCCTCGACCTGCCGCCGCTCGTCCGCAGAGAGGCTCGACGGCAGCAGCACGTCGACGCCGTCGGTGGGCAGCGTGGCCTTCAGGAACGCGTCGCGTCGCCCCAGCACCATCGACGACAACACGTCGTACGCCACCACCTTCGGGTCGTCGGCCGCCAGGGCACGCCCAGGCAGCACGGCGAGCGCCGCCACGAGGCAGAGCGCGCCCCTACGCGTCAGGGGTACAGAGTTCGGCGAGGATGTCGGCTGCCGCCACGCACTGCTCACGGGTCACCTCCAGATGAGTGACAACGCGCAGGGTGCGCGGGCCGAACGCGAACAGCAGCACGCCGCGGTCACGCGCGGCGGCCACCACCGTCGCGGCATCAGGCGCGCCGGGCTCGAGGTGGAAGACGACGATGTTGGTCTGGACGGTGGCGAGATCGAGCCGCACGCCCGGGGAGCGGGCCACCCGCTCGGCGATCAGGCGGGCGTGCGCGTGGTCGTCGGCCAGGCGCATGTAGTGATGCGCGAGCGCGTGGGTCGCCGCCGCCGCGAGCAGGCCCACCTGGCGCATCGCCCCGCCGAACATCCGGCGGTACCTGACGGCCCGTGCGATCACGTCGCGAGGGCCGGCCAGCAGCGACCCTGCGGGCGCGCCGAGGCCCTTGCTCAACGCGGCCCAGACGACGTCGAATGGTGCCGCGACGGCCGCCGGGGGTACGCCGAGGGCGATGGCCGCGTTCCACAGGCGTGCGCCGTCGAGCAACGACGCAACGCCGTGCGCGCGTGCCGCCGTACAGATGGCCTCGGCCTCGGCCAGGGGCACCACGACACCGCCGGCGCGGTTGTGGGTGTTCTCCACCGCCACGAGCGTGGTCGGCGGGTAGAGCATGTGGCCGTGCGGCTTGCGCGCCGCGAGGAACTCGGCGGCCGTGAACCTGCCGGCACTTCCGACCTCGGTGAGCTGCACGCCGGCGTTGGCCGCCGCGCCACCCGTCTCGTGCCACACGAGGTGACTCTCCCGACTCACCACCACATCGTCGCCGGGACGCGTCAGCGTGCGGAGGGCGACCTGGTTGGCCATCGTGCCCGTCGGGAGCCACAGCGCGGCTTCCTTGCCGAGGAGCGCCGCACCCTGTTCCTGCAACGCGTTGATGGACGGGTCTTCGCCGAACTGGTCATCGCCGACCGGCGCGTCCGCGATGGCGGCGCGCATGGCCGGCGTCGGCCGGGTGACCGTATCGGAGCGGAGGTCGATCATCTGGGAATCGGCAGTCGGCAGTCGGCAGTCGGCAATCGAGAATCGGCCACAGGCTGGCAGACTGCAGGCCGCCTGTAGCCTGCAGCCTGCAGCCTGTAGCCGGTAGCCGGTAGCCCTGCCTAGTGCTTCACCGCCGCCAGGTGCTTGCGGAGCAGGTCGCCGCCGTAGTCGTGCTCGAGGTCGCGCCACATGCTGTGGATGTGGTTGGCGTCGTTCTGGCTGTTGTCGTACTCGATCAACACCGTCGGCCCGTGCACGCGGTAGTAGTGCTTCTTGCCGACCTCGAGGCTGCCGGCCCACGCGAAATGCATCTTGTCGAAGCCGGCCTTCTCGATGCGCGCGAGCTGGGACTTGCGCTGCGCCTCGGGGAAGCGCGCGGCGTACATCTCGACGAGCTTCCGCAGCTGCGCCTTCTGCGGCGCCGACATCGCGCCAGCCGCCACGCCATCGAACTGCGCGATCTCGGCCTTCGGCTTGTTGGTGGTGACGATGTCGTTGGTGGTCTCGGGCGCGATCACGACCCTGGCCTTCTGGTCGGCCGAGAACAGCGCCATCAGGGCGCGCGCCTCGTCCTCTTCCGCCGCGAGGATGCGCAGGCCCAGGCTCGGGCCCGACAGCACCTTGGCCGGGTTGGACCCGAAGAACAGCGGCGCGACGATGTCGCCGTCCTTGCCGGCGTGGGTGACGTTCACCGAGAGGTGGTGCCCCTCGAAACGCCAGCCCCACACGGCGTCGGCGGCGGGCGTGCCGAAGATGGCGGTGTAGTACAGCCCGGGCTGCCGACGCATGTAGTTGGCCACGCCCTGCCCCTTCTCGATCTCGCGCAGGATGTCCTCGTGCGCGATGATCGAGCGAGCGGTCGCGTAGCCCGACTCGCTGAGCCCCGAGCGCAGGAGTGACATCGCCTGGGCCTTCTGCGGCTCGGCCAGTTCCTCGAGCGGCACGCCAGCCCGCACCATCGGCACGTAGTTCAACTGCGTGCGTGCGTCGTGCTCGAACGGCAACAGGGCCTTGTCGCGGGCGGGCCCGGTCACGCCTGCCGCCAGTGCCGCGGCAGCCGCCGTGCTGCTCGTGGCGGCGGGCGCCTTGGCTCCAGCCGCCGTGGCGGGTTGGGCCGTGGAAGGACGCGAAGCGACGGCAGCAACGGCCGCGCCGATGACCAGGACCGACAGGAGAAGGGGACGCATGGCGAGTGGGCGGATTCTACTGCACTCGTCTGGGGCCGGGTACGGCGTGCCGGGTAGGGGGGTACGGGATGGCAGGACCACCCCCGAAACGACAAACGGCCGGACCGCTTGCGCGATCCGGCCGCTGGTACTACGCCTGCGAGAGCCTAGCGGCCCTGGCGGACAACGTTCTCGGCCGCCGGACCCTTGGCGCCCTGGACGATGTCGAACTCGACGCGCTCACCCTCGACAAGGGTCTTGAAACCCGTGCCGGCGATGGCGGAGTGGTGCACGAAGCAATCCTTCTGGCCGCCCTCCGGGGTGATGAAGCCGAAGCCCTTGCTCTCGTTGAACCACTTGACGGTACCGGATGTACGCATAACGAACTCCTCGTTCGGTAATCGGAGCACCGCCATGCCACACGGACCGACCGACTACTGATTTTCTGTCGTGCATACTCCCCCACGACGGGGGCAACCGCTGCGCTGGTCGGTTGCGGGCACTCAATGCAAAAGGCCTGGCGACTTCCCAGGCCTTCTACAAACCTTGGACTTGTCACATCCAGTAATGGAATGTGTCGCGCAGGGCAACTATACACACCACCGCCATGGGGCGCAAGGCCCCCCTTTTTCCGGAGCCCAACGGCCCGGCTTGGCTCAGCGGCGTCCGAGGCTGCCGTAGTCGATCATGAGGCAGCGGTCCTGCACCACCTGAATCCCGGCATGGGCCAATCGCTCAGCCACCGCATCGTTGCGGATGCCGGACTGGAACCAGACGGCCCCGGGGGCGCGGGCCAGGATGTCGTCGACGTGGCCCGGCAGGTCCTCGGCGCGCCTGAACACGTCGACGAGGTCGAGTTGCCCGGGGACGTCCACCAGTCGCCGGTATACCGGTTCGCCCAGGATGGGCGCCTCGTCGTGGCCATGCACCACGACCGGCACGATCGTCAGGCCCATCTGCTGCAACGCCTCGGGCACGAAGTACGCGGCCTTGTGCCCCTGCGTCGCCGGGCGCGCGCCGAGGATGGCGACGCGGCTCACGCCGCGCAGGAGGGTGCGGATGTCGGAGCTGCTGGTCAGCAGGTGGCGGCGCCAGTCGTCGGTCATGCCTGACACTACGGTATCGCCCCCGATCGAGCCTAGTCGACCGCCAGGGCCTGCGGTGACCGACCGCGCAGCAGCGGAAGGCGCTGACCATAGGTGCCCTGGCGCCAGAGCCACTCGACCGGCCCGAAGTAGGCCCGACGCAGCCACCATGTGCTCACCAGGGCCTGCAGTCCGACCAGGCCCACGGCGCCGGCCATCGAGGGCGCAAGCGCCACCGTCCCCCACAAGCCCAGGCCGATGCCGTAGAACAGCGCCACGCCCAGGATGCTGTGCATGAGGTAGTTCGTGAGCGCCATGCGACCGACGGCCGCGGCAGGCGCGAGCCGTGACGGTGCGGCTGCGTGCCAGCGGACCAGGACAGCGGCGTAGGCCACCGCCAGCAGCGGTGTGGCGACGGCCTCGACGGTGATCTCGAGCCAGCCCTGGAGCGTGGGCATCCGCGGGGCGCCGGAACCTCCGAGCCATGCGCCCGCCGCCGCGAGGGGCAGCCCGATGAGCAGGCCAATCCG
>NZ_JBIINP010000109.1:0-14785 GCF_044337415.1 Luteitalea sp. | reverse complement strand
GCGTCGACGACGAGGCCGACCACCTTGCCGTTCACCGTCACCAGGATGATGACCGTGAACTTGGTGTACTCCACCTCGGGCATCGCGAACTTCAGGCGGAGATCCACCACCGGGACCACCGCGCCCCTGAGGTTCATCACGCCCTTCACGTGCGAGGGTGCATTGGGGATCGGCGTGATCGCCGAGTACCCCTTGATTTCCTGGACCCTCAGGATCTCGAGCCCGAACTGCTCGTTCCCCAACCGGAAGGTCAGGAACTGCCCGCCGTCTGCGCGGGCCTGGTCCACTGCCTGCTGTGTCGTCATGGCTCAGCCCTCCACTCGATGACGAGCGTTCAAAACTCCTGGAACTCGTTGTCGAGCGCGAGCGCGGCCGTGCCGGACGTCTGCGGCTGCGGGCGGCGAGCGGCGCCGGCCGCCGGCTTGCGCCCGATCACCGCGACGGGCTTGCGCACCGCGTGACGCGGCTGCTGCTCGGCCGCAGCTTCCTCGCCGAGCTTGAAGCGGCGCACCAGTCCCTGGAGCTTGCCGGCCTCGCCCGACAGCGACTCGGACGTGCCCGACATCTCCTCGGTCTGCGATGCGTTGGCCTGCGTCACCTGATCCATCTGCGTGACGGCCTTGTTGACCTGCTCGATGCCCGACGACTGCTCGCGGCTCGCCGCGGCGATCTCGGCCACGATGTCGGTCACGCGCTTGACGGCCGCGACGATCTCGTTGAGCGTCTTGCCCGACGCGTTGACCAGCGCCGACCCGGCCTCGACCTTGCGCGTCGAGTCGGAGATGAGGTCCTTGATCTCCTTGGCGGCCGTCGCGCTGCGCTGCGCGAGGTTGCGGACTTCCGCCGCCACCACCGCGAAGCCGCGGCCCTGTTCGCCGGCCCGCGCCGCTTCCACCGCCGCGTTCAGGGCGAGGAGGTTGGTCTGGAAGGCGATCTCGTCGATCGTCGTGATGATGTCGGCGATCTTCTTGGACGAGTCGTTGATGGCGCCCATGGCCTGCACGGCCTCGGTCACCACGTGGCCGCCCTCTTCCGCCGTGCCGCGCGCCCCGCCCGCCAGCTGGCTGGCCTGCTGCGCGTTGTCGGCGTTCTGCTTGATCGTCGCCGTCATCTCCTCGAGGCTGGCCGCCGTCTCCTCCAGGCTGCTGGCCTGTTCCTGCGCGCCACTCGAGATCTCCTGCGACGCCGCCGCGAGCTGGTCGGCCGACGAGGCCACCGCATTGGCGGTCTCGCGGACGTCGCTCATCGCCTGCCGCAGCTTGGTCACGGCCTCGTTCAGGGCCGCCGCCATCACGCCGAGCTCGCCCGGCAGGTCACTGCGCACCGCGATCGTCAGGTCGCCGTTGGCCAGGCCCTGCGACGCCTCGCGCACGTTGGCCACCGCGCCGCGCAGCGACGAGATGCCCGACCCGAGCGCGTTGGCCATCACGCCGAGCTCGCCCGGCAGGTCCTTGCGCACGTCGACGCTGAAGTCGCCCTTGGCCATCGCCTCGGCGGCGCCACGCACGTTGCCGAGCGCGTCCTTGATCTGCGTGATGGCCGCGTTGGTCGCGCGCGCCAGGTCACCGATCTCGTCCTTCGTGTCGAGCTTGATCGTCTCGCTGAAGTCGGCCTTGGCCACGTGCTGCAGGACGTTCACGGCCTCGCTCAGCGGCTTGGTGATGAGGCGCGCGATCGTCCACACGAGGAGGATGGTGAGGCCCATCACCGTCGCGATGATGCCGACCAGCGTGGAGCGCGTCGAGTTGTAGGTGGACTCGATCTCCACGGCCGCCTCCTCGAGCCGCTTCATCTTGTCCTTCTCCATGCCGTCGATCATCCCGTCCACCTCGTCGGCCTTGGCACGGAGCGTCTTGAGCATCTCCTTGGCCTCGTCGGTCTTGCCGCCGACCGTCATCTCGAAGGCCACGTCCTGCCCGTCGCTCATCTCCTGGAAGGCCGCACGGGCCTCGGCCGCCTGCTTCTTCACGGCGTCGGAGATGATCGTCTTGTCGAAGCCGTCCATCGCCGCGTAGAAGTCCTTGCGGAACTGCTTGGTGTCCTCCCAGCGCTTCTGCTTGTCGGCCACGGCGTCGTCGATGATGGCGTTGCGCAGGGCGCGCGAGGCCTTCGTGAGGAGGACATTGGCCTCCTTGATGTGCGCGATCCCCAGGGCGTGGTTCTGGTACATCACGGTGTTGAGATCCTTCACCGTGGACAGGCTCTGGAGGGCCATCACGCCGATCACCAGCGTGAGGACGAAGCTGATGCCGAAGCCCAACGTGAGCTTCATGGCCATCTTCTGGTTCTTGAACCAATTCATGATGTGCTCCTTCCGGACCGTCGCCCTGTTGGCTGGGGGCAGGCGGACGAGCGGCGTTCAGGCCGCGCTCTCTGCGACGCGGCGACCCTGACCGGCCAGCCGCAACAAGCCGGGTACGTCGAGGATCAGGGCCACGGAGCCATCTCCCATGATGGTCGCGCCCATCACCCCGTCGGTCCGACGGTAGTGGGTATCGAGACTCTTGATGACGACCTGCTGCTGGCCGAGCAGTTCCTCGCCCAGCAGGGCCGCACGCTGTCCGTCGTGCTCCACCAGCACGACGATCCCGGTGCAGGGATCAGTGCGGTCGGTCGTGACGCCAAAGAGTCGGTGCAGCCGCACCAGCGGCACCGCCTCGCCACGGACCAGCACCACCTCGCCTCGTCCCACGACAACCTGGACGTCCTGCGGGCGGGGCCGGAGGGATTCGACAATCGATGTGATCGGCAGCACGTACTGGCCGCGCCCCACGGTGAGCGACTGGCCATCGAGGATGGCGAGCGTGAGCGGCAGCGTGATGCGGCAGAGCGACCCCTTGCCCGGCTTGCTCTCCACCGCCACCGTGCCGTTGAGTGCCTGCACGTTGCGGCGCACCACGTCCATGCCGACGCCGCGGCCCGAGAGGCTGCTCACCTGGTCGGCCGTCGAGAAGCCCGGCGCGAAGATGAGGGCGTTGACCTGCTCCTCGGTGAGCGTCTCGTGCTCGCTGATGAGGCCCTGCGACAGCGCCTTGGCGCGGATGCGCTCGGTGTCGAGGCCCTTCCCGTCGTCGGCGACCTCGACCACCACGTTGCCGCCGCGCGTGAACGCGCTGAGGCGGATGGTGCCCTGCGCCGGCTTGCCGGCGGCGATGCGGTCGGCGGGCTTCTCGATGCCGTGATCGGCCGCGTTGCGCACCATGTGCGTCAGCGGGTCGCCGATCTGCTCGATGACGCCCTTGTCGAGCTCGGTCTCCTCACCCTCGAACACCACCGCGATGTCCTTGCCGAGGGCGCCGGCCATGTCGTGCACGACGCGCGGGAAGCGCGCGAACACGCCGCCGACGGGCATCATGCGGATGCCCATGATGCGCTCCTGCAGTTCGCGCGTGTTGCGGGCAAGTACGCTGACCGCGTCGCGCAGCGTGAGGAGCTTGTCCTCGGTGAACGTGTCGATGATGTTGGCCACCATCGACTGCGAGATCACCACCTCGCCCACCAGGTCGATCAGCCGATCGACCTTCTCGGTGGCGACGCGGATTGAGGCGTTCTCGGCGGCCGGGCGACGATCGGCCAGCACCCGGCGCTGACCGAGGCGGCGTTCGTCGGCGGCCGACGCTTGCGGCGCGGCGGCAGCGGCACCCGCGACAGGGGTCGTCGCCTTCGACGAGGCCTCGACGCCGGCCGCCGGCACGGCCACGGGCGCGGCGACGACGATGGGCGTGATCTCGAGCACCGCGTCGTCCTCGGCAAACAGGAACACGTCGCGCAGCGGCCCCTCGCCGCCCTCGGTCTCCACCTCGAACGTCCAGCCCAGGTAGCAGCTCTCCGGATCGAAGGTGGCGTGGTCGGGCAGGGCCTCCTCGTGCAGCGTCACGTGACGCACGTGCGAGACCTCGGCGAGATCGCGGAACAGCACGAGGGGATCGAGGCCCTGGCGGAACAGGTCCTTGTTGGGGACGAAGTGGACGCGCCACTGCGGGGGCCCGGCGGGGGCGGCCGACGGAGCGGCGTCGACGATGCTTTCCGGCAGCACGGCGGCGACGGCGGCCGTGGCCTCCGAGGTCGCCTCGGACGCGGTGGCGCCCTTCAGCACCTCGCCGAGCGACACCAGCACGGCGTCGCGCTCGCCCGGCTCCGGCACGCCGGTCCGCGCCGACGCCAGCAGGCCGCGCAGCACGTCGTTGGCCTGCAGCAGCAGATCGACGAGGTCGCGCGAGCAGGCGATCTCGCCCTCGCGCAGCCTGTCGAGCACGCTCTCGAGGGCGTGGGTGAACTCGCCGATGGCGGTGAGCCCGAAGATGCCGCTGCCGCCCTTCACCGAGTGCGCCGCGCGGAAGATGGCGTCGAGCACGTCACGGTCGCCGCTGCGCTCCTCCAGGGTGAGGAGCGAGGACTCGATGGTGGCCACGTGATCGGTGGCCTCCTCGAAGTAGGTGTCCTTGAAGCGCGAAAGATCGATTTGCATGACGTTCACCGGGTACCGGGTGCTGGGAACCGGGTACCGGGAGGGCGGATCAGGGCACCAGCTTGCCGACGACGGCCAGGAGCTTCTCGGGGTTGAACGGCTTGACGATCCAGCCGGTCGCGCCGGCGGCCTTGCCCTCGGCCTTCTTGCTCTCCTGTGACTCGGTGGTGAGCATCAGGACGGGCGTGAACTTCGCGTTCGGGCGCGTGCGCAGCTCCCTGATGAACGTGATGCCGTCCATCTCGGGCATGTTGAGGTCGGTGATGACGATGTCGACCTTGCTGCCGCCGAGCGTGACGAGGGCTTCCTTGCCGTTGCCGCCCTCGAGCACGGCGAAGCCGCTCTGCTGGAGGGTGAACGACACCATCTGGCGCATCGACACCGAGTCGTCCACGATGAGTGCGGTCTTGGCCACGGCCCTACCCTTCCTGCCCGACGACCGTCGCCGGGTGTGCCGCGTTGGCGGCGTCATTCGTGATTCCGAGCAGCTCGCACGTCTCGGTTGGCACCGCGAGTCCGCTCACGCTGAAGTCCTGCCCGACCCCGGCCGCCGTGCGGCGCGCCACGAGCAGCAACTGGATGCCCGCCGTGTCGACGCGGGTGATGCCGGCCAGGTCGGCGCGTACCGGCTGCCCCTGCCCGATGCACGCGTGCAGCGCCGCCCAGTGCTCGGTCACCGTGTCGATGGTGAGCGTGCCCTGCGGGGCCCAGGGGGCCGCGGTCGCGGGCGTGTCGGGAGTGGTGGTGGCTGTCATCGTCGTGGTCCTCGTCAGAACAGCTCGACGTCGCCGGAGCTGGGCGCCTCGTCCTGACGCTCCTCCCACATCGTGTAGGTCTCGTGCAGCCGCTGCTCCACGAGCGCCTGCCGCTCCTCGCGCGCCTCGCCGCTGTCGTCGTCGACGGCGGGCAGGGCGTGGCCGAGCGCATCGCGCATCTGCGTCAGCGCATGCGTCACGTGCCCGATGCGCTGGTTGACGCGGTCCTGGAACTGCAGCCCGATGACCGCGGCGGAGATCTCCTCGGCGAGGGAGTGGCTCAGCTCGGCGCCCTCGACGATGCGGGTGTGCAGCGTGCGGTGGTTCTTGGCCAGCGCCTCGGAGGTGTCGGCCACCTGCGTGCGCGACGCCTCGATGCTCGCCAGGTCGGACTGCGCGCCCTCGCGCAGCAGCGACGCGAGCTCGGACGTCTCGGTGGTCATGTGGGCCACGCCGTCGCGGATCTGCTCGGCGATCGCGCGGGACTCCTTGCCGGCCCGCTGCATCTCGTCGGCGACCACGGCGAACCCGGACCCGCGGTCGCCGGAACGGACCGCCTCGATCTTGGCGTTGATGGCGAGCAGGCGGAGGGCGGTGGCCAGTTCCTCGATCTGGTCGAGGTTGCGGAAGACGCCGCTCAGCGAGGCCTCGAGCTGCTCGAGCCTGGCGATGGCCTGCAGCGAGCGATCGGCCGTGCGCGTGAGGCGGCGGTCCATCGCGCGCATCGTGTCCTGCATGCGCTCGAGCAGCGTGCCGAAGCTGTCGCCGTGGCCGCCCTCGACGAGCGCGTTGGTGGCCTCGACGCCGCGGCGGGCCTTGTCGGCAATGCTCTGGAAGTGCGCACAGACATCGACGACCGCCCTCTCCACCTGCTGCGAGGTCTCCGCCAGCTGCTCGTTCAGCTTGGGAATGACCGAGAGGTGCGCTGCAACTTCGACTACCAGCGGTGAGGTGGCCACGACGATTCGAACCTCGCGAAAGTGCCCCCGGGGGGGCGCGTCGTGCCGGGAAGCCCCGATCTTCCGGGTTGGCGCGACATAGCAGTCATCGGCCTCGGGCGGGCTTCCAATAGGGAGAAAGATCGCCCAAGCGCCGGGGAAAATCGCCTAGCGCCGCCGGCTCGCCTGCCAGTGCGCCAGGGCGTCGTACATGACGCCGACGTCGAACCGATTGAGGTTGGCCGATGTCGGCGCGGCGTGCAGTTCGCGCCCCACGAAGGCCGAGAAACTGACATACCCGAACAGCGGTGCGGTGACTGATGCAAACAGGTGATCGCCGACGTTGAATCGGTCCCCGTTCCACGTACTAAAGTGAGGATCCACCGTGGCAAACCCTCCGCTGATCCTGACCTTCGACATGACCGCTTTCTCCACGCTGACCGCCATCCCGACATCCCGGGAGGGCTTCACGCGCTGGTACTGCTCGATGCGTACCAGATCGAAGAAGGCGTGCGACGGCGCGCGCACCGCCACGCCCTGCCGCAGCGTGCGGGTGCCGTTGTGCGCCGTGTACTCGACCGAGAACGACAGGCGGGCCGAGATCGTCCGCGTGGCAACGACCTGCCGGTAGTTGCGCTCGTCGGCCCGGTCGAGGCGATCGAAGAGCGAGGGGGCCCACCAGTCACCGAGGTAGGCGTTGGTGACGCCGACCTCGTCGAACCACAGGCGGTCGCGGCGCGCGACCACCACGCGCTCGCCGAGCACGTAGCCGTCGTTGTCCCAGGTGGTGATCTCGCTGCTCTCGCCGCGAAGCAGGGGCATGCTGCCGACCTGCAGCGCCACGCCGCGCACGGGCACGGCGCCCAGGTAGAGGTGCCGCAGCGGGATGGCCGCGAAGAAGTCCTGCGATCCGACACCGGTGCCGTTCCAACTGAACTTGAAGGTCTGGCCGCCTTGCAGGCCGAAGTCGAGCGTGTAGCGGGATGCGGCGTCGAAGCGGACCCGGCCGCGCACCGTGGGCGCCCACTGCAACGCGTCCAGCGTGTGCAGTCCGGCGCCATCGTCGATGCGCCGCGCAACCAGCCCGAGGGTGCCGGCCTGCAGGTCGAGCCATCGACCAGGGGCGCCGTCGCCCGCGGGCGGCGGGGGGACGGGCCGCACGGGCTGTGCCGCCTCGATCGTGCCCGCGGTGCCCGACGACGAGGACGCCGCCAGGGCGCGTGGGGCGAGGATCACGAGTGCCGCGAGCGCGGCGGCGACGGTCCGGGGTGCGTAGGTGCCCATCGGGGCGTCCCTGACCGCGCAGCGGTACGCGGCCTCGTCTCGGGAGTGGTCGGGCTCGCCGAGTCACCATCGCGAGTCAGCGCGGGCCCCGTGGGTCCTCGACCGGCACCGGGCATGGCCCGGCGCGCGCTGGCAACGGCGATCCAGAGGTCGGTCGCCGCGAGGGCGCCGGTCAGAGGGTCGGGCAGGTGGAGCCGATGGCGGTCCAGGCTCGCGCGGCGGAGACCAGGGTCGTCCAGGGACAGGGATCAGGCCACCGGACACGCGTCTGCCACGTCAGCAATCGGCGGGCCGGCCCAGCCGCGTGAATAGGAAGGCGCGCGTTGACATTTCCTCGTCGGCTTCCGTACTGTGTGGAGGTGACCGCGCAAGCCCAGACCGACGTCTTCCGCGCGATTGCTGATCCGACGCGTCGGGCCCTGCTCGACCTGCTCCGCACAGGCGATCGCACCGTCAATGAACTGGCCGAGCCCTTCGACATGAGCCGGCCCGCCATCTCGCAGCACCTCCGGCTCCTGCTCGAGGCGCGACTGGTCGCCGTCCGCAAGGAAGGCCGCCAGCGGCGCTACCGCCTGAACGGCACCGCCATCGCCCGTGTCGCCCGCTGGGCGGGCAAGTTCGAAGACGCATCGGCCAAGTCGAAGAAGAAGCGCTAGCGTCCTGTCAGGCCGGCGCCCTCCCCAGCTCCGGCCGACCTCACCCCAGCAGTGCCGCCAGGCGCGCGCGATCCCGCGCCGCCGCCTCGCGCATCCGATCGGTCTTCTCTGCAGGTGTACGGCCGCCAGGCTCGTACTCGACGTGCAACGAGATGGGCCCCGTGAACCCGGCCTTGCGGATCTCGGCCGCGAACGTCTTCCAGTCGACCATGCCCTCGCCGATCGGGCAGTCCACCACGCGCCAGCGCCCGTCGCGCCCCTTGTCCCAGTAGAAATCCTTCGCCGCGAGCATGCGAAGGTGGGGTGCCGCCATCTGCGTGGCTACTCGCCAGCCGGCCTCACCGCCCTCCACCGTCGCGTGACGCACGTCGAAGTACAGGCCCGTCGCACCTGCCGGTAATCCGGCAATCATCCCGAGCGCGTCCCAGACCGGGGCGCCGATGTAGCCGGAGTGGTTGTGGTACGCCAGCACCACGCCCGCCTCGGCAGCCAGTTGCACCAGCCCCCGGAACTGCGTCGTCGCCTCGGCGAGTTCCTTGCGGACGTCGGCGAAGGCATACCGGTAGTAGCCGGCCTTCAGCAGCCGCACATCGACGCCGCGCGCCGCCGCCATCGTCGGTCGCGCCGCCGGGTCGCCTGGCGACGTGAGTCCGGTCGTGATCATCACCACGCGGCTACCGCCATCACGGATCGCCGCCACGGCCTTCGGCAGATCCTCGGAGACACGTGCCGGCAGCACGTGCCCCCCGGGCCGCACCGTGAGGTCGACACCGTCGAAACCCATCTCGCGCACCGCGCGCCCGAGATCGGGCCAGGCGAGTTCACCGAGGTGCTTGGAGAAGAAGAGCAGCGGCGACGAGGGGCCGGCGATCGTGATCGCGCCCGTGGCGACCTGATCGGCGGCGGCGTGGGTGACGAGCGGCGCGGCCGCAACGGCCAGCGTGCCCCGAACGAAAGCGCGGCGGGAAACAGGCATGGGATAGGTTCGGGAGTCTGGAAGCGGGAGTCGGGAAGCGGGAACGGCAGTCGGCAGTCGGCAGTCAGCGGACGATCAGCAGGTCGTCCTGGCGCGCGGGCCGCATCAGCGGGCGCGAGCCATGCGCGGCGCAGAGAGGCGCAACTGCGCCACGAGCCCGGCAATCGCCAACGCCACCCACAGGATGAGCACCCAGTGCTCGCCAGGGGCGGGCCGCAACGGGTAGGCCTGCCAGCCCGTGGCGCCCGCTCCGAGGCCGGTGACCGCCTCGCGATGCCAGAGCCCAAGCGCCCCCATCACCAGCAGCCACGCACCGCCGAAGGCCGTGCCGAAGACGATGACGTAGCGCTGGAGCGAGAGCGCGGCGAGGGCACCGGCGATCGTGCAGCCGATGATCAGCCACGGCGGCGGCTCCATGCCGAACTGCGCGGCGAGCGCGTGGACGAGCAGGGCCGCCATGGCCGCGCCCACGAGCGCCACGCCGATGAAGTACGCCAGCACCAGGGCGAGCGCCCCGAGGGCGCCGCTGGCCACGAGAATCAGGATGTCGCGCGTGGTGTCGGCCGGTCCGATGATCGAGCCCGCGGCCAGGACGCCGACCACGAAGCCGTAGAGACCGAGGACGATCCGGAACGTGCGCTGCCCGAGAAAGCACGACAGGACACCGCCCACGAGGAACAGGACGGCAGCTGGGACGTGCAGCGTCTCCGGCAGCATCGCGGCATTATAGTGGACCCGGCCGGCTCCTGACGGTCCCCCCTGCCCATGCCCCCACCCGCCCCGCGTCCGCCTGCGTCCCGGCGCCTCGGCGGTGCCGCAGCCGCGCTCGGGGGCATCCTGCTCTTCGGCTACACGCTGCAGCAGACGGGCCTCGACACGGTGGCAGGCGGATTCGCGCGCGTCGGCTGGGCCTTCGTGTGGATCGTCGTGCTCGGCGGCCTGCGGTTCGCGGCGCGCGCCTGGGCCTGGGTGCTGTGCACCGACCCGCCGCATCGCCTGCGACTGCGCGACACCTTCCCCGCGCTGGTCAGCGGCGACGCGCTCGGCAACCTCACGCCGCTCGGGCTCGTCGTGAGCGAGCCGACCAAGGCCGCCTACGTCCGCGATCGCGTGTCGCTCATGAACGCGCTGGCCGGCATCGCGGTCGAGAACCTCTTCTACATCGTCACGGTCGCCGCGATGATCGGCGGCGGCACGCTGGCGCTGCTGCTCGCCTTCGACGTGCCTCCGGCGCTGCGCGCGATGAGCCTGCTGGCACTGGCCGGCATGGCCGGCTTCCTCGTCGTGGCCCTGGCACTCGCGAGCGGCCGGTTCCGGCCGTTGTCGTGGCTCCTCGACCTGCTCGAGCGACGCGGCGTCGGCCCCGCCGCGCTGATGGCGCGCACCATCAAGCTGCGGACGCTCGAGGATCGGGTCTACACGTTCGCGCGGCGCCACCCGTCGCGTCCGGCGCCGGTGCTCCTGCTCGAGGCCGGGTACCACGTCCTCGGCGTCGCCGAGACCTGGCTCACCATCGCCATGCTCCTGCCGGCCGGCACGCCGGCCACCATCCTCGGCGCCTTCCTGCTCGAGTCGATCAACAGGTTCGTCAACGTCGCGTTCAAGTTCGTGCCCATGCGTCTCGGCGTGGACGAGGCGGGATCTGGTCTGCTCACGCAGGTGCTCTACGGATCGTCGGCGCTCGGCGTGACGCTGGCCGTGGTGCGCAAGGCGCGCATGCTGGTGTGGACCGGCGTGGGCGTGCTGTTCCTGGGCCTGCGCGGCCTCAGCACGGCCGAGGCCTACGAGTCGGATCAGGTGTGAACCGCAGAGGTAGGGCGCGGTGTCCCACCGCGCCGCTATCGGTGAGGAGTTGACGGCGCGGTCGGAGACCGCGCCCTACCGGTGCGCCTGCAGCCAGGCGGCGGTGGCCGGCGCGCGCGACGGATCCTCGCGCAGCATCTCGCGCAGGCGCGCCAGGTCGTCCGGGTCGTCCACGTCGTCGAGCATGTCGAGCAGCACCGTCCGGCGCTCCGCGAACTCGCAGCGACGCAACGTGTCCATCAGCGCGTACTTCGTGCTCCAGCGCACGCCCGTGAAGAGATCGGGCACGAGCGGCCCCGAGAGTCCCAGCAGGTAGTAGCCGCCGTCGCTGGCCGGACCGATCACCACGGGCGAAGGCGATGCATCGAGCGCGGCGAAGGCCTGCACGAGCACGTCGGTGGTCAGCAGGGGGATGTCGGAGCCGATGAGCACCATCTGACGGGCCCCGCGGCGGAACAGGTCGGCGAAGAGCGCCTGCTCGCGGTCGCCCAGCGTGTCGCCCCGCTGCGTGATGACCTGGCCGGCCGGCACGCCGAGGTCGGCCAGGCTGGCGGGATCGCCACCCGGCGCGATGGCGACGCGCACGATCGCGCCCGGCACGGCGCGGGCCGTCGCCAGCGTGTCTGCGAGGAACGCGCGCTGCAGGGCCTGCCGTGCCGCAGGATCGGGCAGCACCGGAGCCAGGCGGGTCTTCGGGCCCTGCACGCCAGCGTCGCCGACGGTGATGACAGCCGACGGCGCGATCTCCGGCGCGCGCGTCATCACCACCACGACCTTCACATCTCCCTCCGCCCCTCGAGCGCCCGCGTCATCGTCACTTCGTCGGCGTACTCGAGGTCGCTGCCCACGGGCACGCCCATGCCGATGCGCGTCACGCGCACGCCAAGCGGCTTGAGCAGTTTCGAGAGGTACAGCGCGGTGGCCTCGCCCTCGACCGTGGGATTGGTGGCGAGGATGACCTCCTGCACGTCGCCGGCGGCGACGCGCGCGAGCAGCGGCTTGATGCGCAGCGCGTCGGGACCGATGCCCTGCAGCGGCGACAGCGTGCCCATCAGCACGTGATACCGGCCGCGGAAGTCGCGGGTCTTCTCGATCGCGCTGACGTTGGCCGGTTCCTCGACGACGCAGATGATGCCGGGGTTGCGGTCGGGACTCGTGCAGTAGATGCAGGGGTCCACGTCGGTGATGTTGCTGCACACCGAGCAGTGGTGGACCTGTCCCTTGACGTCGCGCAGGGCGTCGGCGAGACGCTCGGCGTCCTCGCGCGGCGCCTTGAGCACGTGGAAGGCCAGGCGCTGGGCCGTCTTGGCGCCCACGCCCGGGAACTTCTGCAACTGCTCGATGAGCCTGACGAGCGGCTCGGGGTAGGGGGAAGACACAGTCGATCCGGGAAAGGCTCGGTAGGCCTGCAGGCTGCAGCCTGTAGGCGACCTGCGCCGATCTACATGCCGGGCAGCTTGAGTCCGCCGAGCATGCCGCTCATCGAGCTGTTCATCTTCTCGTCGGCCTTGCGCTGGGCGTCCTGGACGGCGGCGAGGATCGCATCCTGCAGCATCTCGACGTCGTCCTTGTTCACCGCCTCGGGATCGAGCGTGATGGCGAGGAGCTGCTTGGCGCCGTTCACCTTCACGCTCACGAGCCCGCCGCCGGCGGTCGCCTCGATGACGGTCTCGGCCATCTGGCGCTGCATCTTCTCCTGCATCTGCTGCGCCTGCTGCATCATCTTCTGGATGTTCATGTCGATACCTTGCCGGCTACGGACTGCAGGCCACCGGCGGCCTGTCGCGCCCGGCCAACGTCAAGCGTCAAGCGCTACTCGTTAAGCGTTAAGCGTCAAGCGTTAAGTAATCTCTTCCGCATCCCTGACGTCTGCGGCGAACACGTCGAGCGTGGCCTGCACGGCCTCGCTCTTGAGTGCCTGCTCCTTCAATCGTGCCCGGTCCAGCTCGGTAGGATCAGGCGTCGCCTCGACGGCCTGCGCCACGACCCGGATCTCGAGCACGTGCCGACGACCGAGCACCTGCTGGGCCGTCTCTTCAATCCACGAGCGTCGCCCCTCGCACCGCGCCTGCTCGAAGTTCCCGCCCACGGTGAGCAGCAGCTTGCTGCCCTCGATCGCGAACGTCGCACGCGCCAGCGCCGTGCCGAAGAAGGTGCGGTTGCTCTTGCGCAGCGCCTCGATGAGATGTTCCAGGGTGCCGCTCCCGGCCAGGGGCGCGGGCTCGGCAGCCTCAGACGGCGGCCCCGCCGGCGAGGACGCCGGGGGCGGGGGTGTGACTCGTGTCGCCGGCGCCGACGGCGCGGTGGCCGCGGGTGCGGGTGCGACCGCGGGTGCAGGTGCGGGCGTTGGCGCAGATGCTGGTGCGGCAGCCGCGGGTGCCGCACTGGCGGCCCGCGCGCTCTCGGTGAGGCGACGCAACGCGCTGCCGCTGGCCGGCGCCGCGGAGGGAGTCGGCGTCGGCGCCGACGGCCTCGTCACGGCAGGCGTGGCCGCACGCGCCGGGCTTCCCGCCGGCATCGGCCGCCCGCTGCCCAGCGCCTCGAGCACCTCGGCGATCGGCGCCAGGTGGCCCAGGTGAATCCACCGGAGCAGCGCCATCTCGAGGTGATAGCGCGGCTGTGCCGCGTACCGCACGTCCTGTTCGGCCCGCGCGAGCACGTCGAAGGCGCGCAGCAGGTCCTCGCGCGAGAACCGCGCGGCGAGGGCCTGCAGGCGCTCGGCGTCGGTGGCCAGTTCCGGATCCTCGAGCCGCGACGGATCGAGGCTCACCACCATCAGGTCGCGGACCAGGCCGGTCAGCTCCCGCACCACGAGCTTCAGGTCCTGCCCCGACTCCACCAGCCGCCCCACGGCATCGAACACGTCGGCGGCTCGGCGGTCGGCGACGATGTCGGCCATGTCCATCAGCACGTCGCGACCGATGAGGCCGAGCACGCTCGCGACGTCGGCCGCCGTGATGCGCTCGCCGGCAAAGGCGATCACCTGATCGAACGCGCTGAGGGCGTCGCGCATCGACCCCTCGCCGGAGCGCGCGAGCAGCAGCAGCGCGTCGGGGTCGGCGTTCAGCTGCTCGGCCTCGGCGATGCGCCCGAGCTGCTCGGCAACGCTGCGCGCCCCGATCGTCCGCAGCTCGAACTCCTGCGATCGCGACCGGATCGTCTCGGGAATCTTGTGCAGCTCCGTCGTCGCCATCATGAAGACGACGTGCGGCGGGGGTTCTTCCACCGACTTGAGCAATGCGTTGAACGAGCTGTTCGACAGCATGTGCACTTCGTCGATGATGAAGATCTTGTAGCGGTCGCGCGCCGGCGAGATGCCGAGGCCCTCGATGATCACCTCACGCACGTTGTCGACGCCGGTGTGCGTGGCCGCATCGAGCTCGATGACGTCGATGTCGCGGCCCTCCGCGATCTCGATGCACGCGTCGCAGGTGCCGCACGGGTCGGCCGTCGGCCCGGTCTCGCAGTTCAGCGCCCGGGCGAGGATGCGCGCCGTGGTCGTCTTGCCCACGCCTCGCGCGCCCGAGAAGATGAACGACTGGGCGATACGGCCGCGATTGATCGCGTTACGCAGCGTCTGCGTGACCCCGATCTGCCCGACGACGTCGTCGAAGCGCTGGGGACGCCACTTGCGGGCGAGCACCTGGTAGGGGCGTGACACTGGTCTGGAACCGATCTCCGTAGGCGTCGACCTCGAGGTCGACGCGTGGCGAACCAGGTCGACGCATGGTGGCCGTGGTCGATCCCACTGCGGCCCGGAGTCCCCATGCACACGGCAGGATCCCCTTAGCGCTGCTACCTTCCGGTCCTGACGCGGTTCGAGGTCTGGCGTTGCACAGGCTCCGGACCGCAGTGCGAGCGACCACGGCCGGGGGGGGGCCCCCGCGCCCCCACGCCCCCGGGTT
>NZ_JBIINP010000292.1:0-4195 GCF_044337415.1 Luteitalea sp. | reverse complement strand
TCGACGCGCGGCGTCCCATAGCCGTGGTCGGGCTGACGATGGACATCCCGCTGACGACCGCCGCGCTGCTGCGTCGGGTCGACACGCTGTTCGCACACAAGGCGATCGTGTCGCGCGAGGCCGACGGTCGCCTCGTGCGCACGACGTACGGCGCGTGCCTGGCCGAGGCTCGCCGCCTGGCCGCCGCGATGCGCGCCCTCGGCGTGCGTCCGGGCGATCGCGTCGCCACCTTCTGCTGGAGCCATGCCCGGCACCTGCAGGCCTTCTACGGCATCCCCGCCTCGGGCGCGATCCTGCACATGCTGAACGTCCGGCTGCCTGCCGACGACCTCGCACATGCGATCACCGAAGCCGACGACTCCGTGGTGATCGTCGATGCGGCGCTGTGGGAGGCGTTCGCGCCCGTAAGGCACCTGATCACCGACCGCCCGTTCGTCGTCATCAGCGACGACGGGGACGTGCCCGCGGGCGCGATCGACCACACATCGCTGCTGGCCGCGCACGAGCCCCACGAGTTCCCGGAGCCAGACGAACGAGCCGGCGCGGTCCTCTGTCACACGTCGGGAACGACCGGGCGGCCGAAGGGCGTGCTGACCTCGCATCGCGCCCTCGTGCTGCACGCACTCACGCAGGCGCTGCCCGACATGCTCGACCTGTCGGAGCGCTCGACCGTGCTGGCCGCGGCCCACCTGTTCCACGCCAACGGCTGGGGGTTGCCCTTCAGTTGTGCACTCGTCGGCGCATCGCAGGTGCTGCCCGGCGCGCGCCTCGACGCGGCCGGGCTCGTTGAGCTCCTCGAGTCGGAACGCGTCACGCACACCGCAGGCGTGCCGACCATCGCGCACGACCTGCTCGCCTGGCTCGACGCGCACCCGGGCCACGACCTGTCAAGGCTTCGCACGATGCTGGTGGGTGGCGCCGCGCTGCCCGAGGCAACGATTCGCGCCTACGACGAACGGCACGGCGTACGGCTGCTCCACTCGTGGGGCATGACCGAGACCGGCCCACTCGGCACGCTCGCGCGCGTGCCGAGCGAACTGGCGGACGCACCCGCCGACGCGCAGTACGCATGGCAGGCCACGCAAGGCCGCCCGGCCCCGCTCGTCGAGATCCGCGCCCGCGCCGAGGACGGCACGCTCGTGCCCTGGGACAGCGCCGCCGCCGGCGAGCTCGAAGTGCGCGGACCGTGGGTCGCATCGTCGTACTTCGGGTCGCCCGTGGCCGGTCGCCCGCAGGCAGTGAACGACACGTGGACCGCTGATGGATGGCTGCGGACAGGAGACGTGGTGACGATCGGCCCGACGGGCGCCGTGTCGGTGATCGATCGCGCCAAGGACCTCGTGAAGTCCGGCGGCGAGTGGATCAGGTCGGCGGCCCTCGAGGCCCTGCTCCTGGAGCACGCCTCCATCGCGGAGGTCGCCATCGTCGCGGTGCCGCACGACCGCTGGGGCGAGCGCCCCG
The DNA here is from genome assembly GCF_044337415.1 of Luteitalea sp. GTDB lineage: Bacteria > Acidobacteriota > Vicinamibacteria > Vicinamibacterales > Vicinamibacteraceae > Luteitalea. The sequence goes on along the minus strand of NZ_JBIINP010000292.1, from coordinate 2,734 downwards.
TGGCCATCATCGTGGTGGCACCAGGCCACGAGGCGCCGACGCTCCACGACCTGCACGCCCACCTCGCAGACCGCGTCCCCCGCTGGTGGCGCCCCGACACACTCACGATCGTCGACACCCTCCCGCGCACCAGCTCGGGGAAGGTCCGGAAGGCGCTGCTGCGTCAGGAAGTGTCGCCGCCACGCTGACCAGAGAGGCGTCGCCGCTGTCTGGTCACCTGTCCCTTGACTCCCCGTCCCTTGTCCCTGGCCTCCCTTGTGACTCGCGTACTCGTCCCTTGTCCCTTGCGCGATAATGCCCTGTTCTCGCCGTGACGACCCTCGTTCGCCCCGACAACCCTGACGACGAACTCGCCTCGCTGCACGCGCGCGTGAAGGAACTCGAGGCCGCGCTCGACGCGCGCACGGCCGACCTCGACGCGTTCAAGCTCGAACTTGAGGCCTTCCGGATCCGCTACCGGAAGGAGGTCGGGCTGCTTCACGACCAGCTCGATGAACTCGAGATCGCCATCGCCGAGCTCGAGCTCGGCGAGCTGTCGCGGAAGGTGGCCGAGGCGAAGGCAGCCGAGGAAGCCGGAGAAGCGCCGCCCGCCGACACGGGTCCGTCGCCCGTGGTCGACGTGCCGCCGCGCTTCACGTCCGACGCGGTGCGCAAGCTGTTCCGCGAGGTCGCCAAGATCATCCATCCCGATCTCGCGCACGACGGCCACGCCCGCGACCATCGCCACTCCCTGATGGTGCAGGCCAACCGCGCCTACCGGCTGGGCGACGAGGAACAGCTCCGCTGGATCCTCCAGATGTGGGAGCGGAGTCCCGAGGCCGTGCGCGGCAGCGACCCAGACGCCATGCGCCTGCGGATGTTGCGCCGCATGTCGCAGCTCGAGGAGCACCTCGACCGGCTGTCGAAGGAGCGCGAGGAGCTGCTGGCATCGCCGATCGGATCGCTGAAGGTGATGGTCGACGAGGCCGCCGGCAAGGGGAAGGACCTGATCGCGCAGATGGTCAAGCAGTTGCAGCGCGACATCATGGCCGCCACCAACCGCCTCGACGCCATGCGCTACTGACCACGGAGGGCGCCCGGCGCCGAGGTCGCGGCCTCAGGCCTGGACCATCGGCACACGCCCATCCCTGATGGCCTCGAGCAGCGCCTCGTGGTCGCGCTCGTTCTGGTCGGCGTAGGCCTCGGCGAACCGGCCGATCGCCTCGTCGACCCGCGCGCTGCTGCCGAGGTACCCGGCGATGGCGGCCGCATCGCCCGTGCGCGCATGCGCACGGGCCAGCGCCCACCCGCACCATTCCGCGTAGCGCAGCATGGCGACGGCGTCGAACACCTCCACCACCGGCTTGATCTTGATGTCGCGCAACTGGCGCACGTAGTAGTCGCGGCCGCGCTCGGACGTCCAGCCGAGGAACACGTCGCTGGCCGACTGCATCAGCCGCTGCCCCACCACCACACGCTCACCGTGGTGCGCGTGCGTGCTTGGCTGCAGGTACGGCTCGAGCACGCTCTGCCTCGCCTCCTTCACCTGCAGGAACAGCACGTCGTCTGGCGCCGCCATCATCAGGAGGATGAGGCAGCGCCGGCCCACGCTGCCGACGCCCACGACCTTCGCGGCCGCATCCATCACCTGGTAGCGATCGAGGAGGTGGCGTCGGTCCTCGGCCAGCGTCTCGCGGTAGCGCGCGACGGCGGCCCGCACGAGCGCGAGGCCGGCCTCCGGGTCGACGTCGGTCTCGTGGAAGAGCAGGGGCGGGTCGTCCTTGATGCGTGGCCGTCCGTCGGTCATGTCGGCCAGCTTCGGGAAGTCGTCCGAGAACGCCGATCGACTGGCCTGCCGCGCCACCAGGCGCTCGACGCGCTCGCGCCACTTGCGGGTGCGCACGGTGTTCACGAGTGCCGTCACGTCGATTCGCTGGTACCAGCGGTCGAGCGCACCCATGGCGGCCAGCACGGCCATGCGCTCGCGATAGGCCCGCACGGACGTGCGCGCGGCCTCGCGTGCGTCGCCGCGCGAGAAGCGGTTGTGGCGACTGGCCACCACGACACTCGTCGCGAGGCGCTTGAGGTCCCACTCCCAGGGCCCAGGCAGCGTCTCGTCGAAGTCGGTGATGTCGAAGGCGATGTTGCGCTCGGGCGTCGCGAACCCGCCGAAGTTCGCGAGATGACAGTCGCCGCACAGCTGCGCGTGCAGGCCGGACGCGGGCGTGTGGGCGAGGTCGGCGGCCATGATCGCGGCCGCGCCACGGAAGAACTCGAACGGCCCCTGCGCCATGCGGCCGTACCGGATCGGCACCAGCGCGGGCGTTCGCTCGGCGTCGCCGCGCGTGAGGATCGTGACCGGGTCCTCGCGGTGGCGCGCTGCCGTCCAGGCGCCGTGCGACCGGCGTCCGACGCGCTGCCGCAGTGCGCGACCCGCCTGCATGCGGTCCTCCGTGGACCGCAGCACGGGGCTGCCGCCTGCGGCGTGCGCCGCGTGTTCGTGAGGTCGTGCTCGACGGGCCGTCATGCGAGGCAGGTGACCAGGGGAAGACGGATCAGTACGCCTCGGCGACGTAGCGGTACGGGTATCCCGGTTCCCGGTAGCCGCCGGGCTTCTGCCGCTTCGGAAGCTTCACCTTGGGCCGCGGCAGGCGCTCGTAGGGGACGTGCGACAGGATGTGGGTGATCACGTTGAGCCGCGCGCGCTTCTTGTCGTCGGAGGGCACCACGGTCCACGGCGCGAACTCGGTGTCGG
>NZ_JBIINP010000290.1:0-4209 GCF_044337415.1 Luteitalea sp. | reverse complement strand
GTCCAGGCGATCATGCCGACGATCAGCATCCACTTCACGCCGAGCCGCACGAAGAAGAACGGCATCAGCAGCATGAAGCCGATCTCGGACCACTGGCCCAGCGTCATCTTGGCCGGCACGTTCGACACGCCGATCTCGCTCAGGAACGTGCCCGCGAGCCCGTAGTAGAACTGCAGCGGGATGCAGATGAGGAACGAGCCGAGCACGAAGATCGCGAACGACCGCTCCTTCATGAGTGCCAGTGCGTCCAGCCCGAGGATGTCGCGCATGGTCACCTTGCCGCCCGCCGCGCTCGGCGGCGTGTGCGGCAGCGCGAAGCTGTAGAGGCCGAGCAGCGCCGACGAGATCGCCGCGGTGCGGAACATGCCCGCGCTCGTGCCGAAGCCGAGGATGCCGATCGCCGACCCGGCGACGATCCAGCCGATGGTGCCGAGCACGCGCACCGCCGGGAACTCCTTGCCCGGGTCGGTCATCTGCCGGAACGACAGCGAGTTGGCCAGCGCCAGCGTCGGCATGTAGCACAGCGTGTAGATCAACAGCACGGGATAGAACGCGCCGAAGTCGGTGAGCGTGGAGACGTAGAACAGGAGCACCGCCCCGACCAGGTGCAGCACCGCCAGGATTTTCTCGGTGGCGAAGAAGCGGTCGGCGATCATCCCCACGAAGAAGGGCGAGACGATGGCGGCCAGCGCCGTGGCGCCGTAGGCCAGGCCGATCTGCGAGCCGCTGAACTTCAGCACCTCGTTCAGGTAGGGCCCCATCGTGACGTACCAGGTCCCCCACACGAAGTAGGTGAGGAACATCAGGATGGAGAGCTTGATGCGTGTGGAGGTCGGCATCTACTTGAGGTCCTTGATCCGGATGTTGCGGAACTCGACGAGGTCGCCGTGGTCCTGCAGGACGATGTGCCCGCGTGCGGCCTTGCCGTACAGCGGCCACACCTTGAACTTGCTCTCGGCCACCATCGTGGTCCACTCGGGGCTGCCGAACTCGTACTCGACGACCTTCGTGCCGTTGAGCCAGTGCTCGACGTGGTTGCCCTTGACGACGATCTTCGCGGTGTTCCACTCGCCCGCCGGCTTGCTGACGGCGGCGCTCGGCGGGATCAGGTCGTAGTTGGACCCCGACAGGCGGTCGGGACCGTTCTTGGCGTCCGGGTGCCGCTCGTTGTCGAGGATCTGGTACTCCGGCCCGCTCCAGTACGGCGCATTCCCCTGGGTGACGACGCGGTACATGATCCCGCTGTTGCCGCCGACGGCGATGCGGTAGTCGAGCTCGAGCTCGAAGCTGCCGTACTCCCCCACCGTCATGAGGTCGCCGCCCTTGTCGGTGCGGGCGAGCACGCCGTCCTTCACGGTCCACCCGGAGGGAGGCGCCTCCGACTTGAACGAGCGCCAGCCCGCCAGGCTCTTGCCGTCGAACAACGGCGTCCAGCCGCTCGTGGCGGCCGGTTGCGCGATCGCCGAAGCGCCCATCGCCAGTGTGGCGACGAACGCAAGGATTCCCATACGCGTCATCGAACGAACTCCTCGGAGCACGGGCAGAGCAGGCGCCGTGTGTGTGGGCGTCATGGTATCCGGCTTTGGGGCCGGCGGGACAGGGATCCCGGAGGTGGATCGGCTTCAGGCCCGGGGCCGGGCCGTCGTGGCGGGTTCAAGCGCCCTGGTCGCAGGGGAAGGCTCGGCGCGGGCGACCGAGGTGTCGGCGCCGCCCTGGTACTGGCAAGCCGGGACAGCGACGCCACTCAGCGCGAGGAAGAGCAGGGCGCGCACACGACGCGCGCCCCTGCTGGTGGCAATTTGAAATTCACGATTTGAAATTCTCAACGACGCGACCTCTTCGCGGTCGAGCGGCCTTGCACGCGCAAGGCCGCCGACCCGTCAATTTCAAATCCCAAATTTCAAATTGCCACGATCAGTTGGTGGCCTGCCCCGGCATCGGGACCGGCGGCGTGGCGATCGGGCCCAACTGCGGGCTGGCCGGCACCAGCGACTCGGTCGAGGCCATGGCCTCGTCCCAGGTGATGGCCTTGCCGCTGTAGGCCGACATCCGGCCCATGATCGCGGTCATCGTCGAATCGACGGTGTGCGGCAGTTCGTTGACGTGGACGCCGCCTCGGATGGCCTTGATCAGGTCGATGTGCTCCTGCACGTACGGGCTGATCGGATCCTTGTCGCCCTTCCACGAGGTCGCGCCGGCGATCTCGTACTTGTCGACCTGCGCCGTGCCCTTGGTGCCGACGAGCGCCTCGGAGACGCTGTTGGCGCAGTTGTCGATCTGCCGGCACATGCTGAGCATGTGGGTGCCGTCGGGATACTCGTAGTCGACCGCGAAGTGGTCGAAGATGTGGCCGTACGCCTTGTCGGTGCGGACCTGGCGGCCGCCCATCGCCGTCGCCTTCACCGGGTGCCCCTGCTTGGCCCAGTTGATGACGTCGAGGTTGTGGATGTGCTGCTCGACGATGTGGTCGCCGGAGAGCCAGGTGAAGTACAGCCAGTTGCGCACCTGCCACTCCATGTCGGACCAGGCCGCCTGGCGGTCACGCTTCCACAGGAAGCCCTGGTTCCAGTACGCGCGCGCCGAGACGATGTCGCCGATCGCGCCGCCGTGGACGCGCTTCATGGTCTCGATGTAGCCAGCCTGATGGTGGCGCTGCAGCCCGGTGACCACCGAGAGCTTCTTGGCATTGGCCTGCGCCGACAGCGCCAACACCTTCTTGATGCCGGGCGTGTCGACCGCCACCGGCTTCTCGCAGAAGACATGCTTGCCGGCGCCGAGCGCCGCTTCGAGGTGAGCCGGGCGGAATCCGGGCGGCGCCGCCAGGATGACGTAGTTCACCTCGGGCACCGCGAGCACCTTCTGGTACCCGTCGAAGCCGGTGAAGACATGCTCGGGCTTGACGGCCGCGCGAGCGCCGTACTGCTCCGAGAGGCGCTTCAGCGCCTGGCCGGACCGATCGCCGAACATGTCCGCGACCGCCACGAGGCGAACGCCGGACTCGTGGCCCTTGAACACGTCGGCCACCGCGCCGGCCCCGCGGCCGCCGGCCCCGATGAGCCCGATACGGATCTCGTCGCTGCCCTGCGCGTGCGCACCAGGGATCACGCCCCAGCCAGAAGCCAGCCCGCTGCCCACGGCCGCGGCCGTCGTCGTCTTCAGGAAATCACGTCGGTTCGATCCGGATTGCTCTGACATCTCGATACCTCGATGGCTAACGGGCTACGTCCTACATCCTGCGATACCTGACCGTCGACATGAATGTCGACGGCCACGAACGAATAGAGACAGCGGTGCGCGTGGGCTCTGTGGGTTCGTGGGCGTCGAGCTTCAGCTCGACGCGCCCACACCCGCCTCAGCGGTCCGCGCTTTCCTTGATCACCTGGCTCTTGAAGCCCTTGAGGTTGGGCTGCTCCTCGAGGGCTCGCACCACGCGGAAGCCGACGTGGTCGGCGTCCGTGTGCCAGTAGATGCTCTGGGGCACCTGCGGGTCGCGCTGGCTCCAGTCCTCGTGCGAGGACTGCCGATTGGCGTACCGCAGCTTGTCGGCGCCCTCGATGAACGAGCCGCCGCGCGTCGGGTGTGGATAGCGCTTGTCGGTGGGAAGCGCCACGGGCTGCGTGGCCTTGGCGCCCCATTCTGCGTAGCGGTTCTCCGCGTACAGGTCGAACACCCATTCCGCGACGTTGCCCATCATGTCGTGGAGGCCGAAGGCGTTGGGCGCCCTGGTGCCGACCTTGTGCGGGGTCTCCTTGGCATTGCCGGCGTGCCAGGCCTGCGCCTCGAGGGTAGCTGGCGTGGCGCCCTTGTCGCCGGCGCGCGAGGCGTATTCCCACTCGGCCTCGGTGGGAAGCCGGTAGGCCTTGCCGGTGACATTCGAGAGCCAGCGGCAGTACTCCATGGCCGCGTGCTGGGTCATCCCGAGGGCGGGCATCGTGCCCTTGCCGTAGCCCTTGGCCTCGTCGCCATAGGCCCGCGACGGCTTGGTGACCGCATCGACGGCGTCGCCCGCACCGCCATCGCCGGTGCGCGCGCCCGTGTTGCCGACGAACGCGAACTGGTCGAACTCGTCCCAGGTGACCTCGGTCTTGCCAATCCAGAACGGCTTGAGCGTGACCTCGACCTGCGGTCCCTCGTCGGCGTCGCGGCCGGCCTCCGATGCGGGACTGCCCATGAGGAAGGTGCCGCCGGGCACCGCCACCATCTCGAAGG
>NZ_JBIINP010000289.1:0-4232 GCF_044337415.1 Luteitalea sp. | reverse complement strand
GCCATCGGGTGGGTGCTCGCGCTGGTGGCGTGGGCGGCGGGCGCGGGCGGCGTTGACGCGCAGTCACGCTCGGCGGTGGACGAGACACGGGCGCGCGCTGGTGACTACGCCACCGCGATCGCCGCGTGCGATCGCCTGTTGCAGGCCTGGCTGCGCGATGCCGACCCGACCACCACGCTGATGCCGGACCGTGTGACGGGCACCGCACGCGTGGCCACGCCGCACAACTTCTCGGCCGACCTCTATCCGTACCTGATCCTCACCGCGCGCATCACCGATCCGGCCGTGTACGAGGGCCGGATGCTCGAGATGCTGCGCAACGAGGTCCGCTACATGACGGTGGCGGCCTCGGTGCCTGGCAACTACGACATCACGGCACGAACGCTCGGCCCCGCCAGTCTCTTCGGGGCGGGTGAGTACGCCAAGGACGGCCTCATCACCGTCACCGAGTTGCTCGGCCGCACGCCGTGGTTCCACCGCATGGCCGACATGATCGCCGACGCGATGGAGCAGGCACCGCACGAGACGCGCTGGGGACGCATTCCCGCCGTCGACAGCGAGCTCAACGGCGACTTCCTGCAGGTGCTGGTCCGCCTGTCGACCATGACCAGCGACCCGCAGTACCTCGCGTGGGCGCGACGCATCGGCGACGCCTACGTCGAGGAAGTGCTGCCGGGCAACTTCGGCGTGCCGTCCACCAAGTGGGACTTCGCCACGCACACCGGCGAGGCGCAACTGCGGCTGCGCGACCACGGCAACGAACTCGTCGTCGGGCTCACGCTGCTCTACGCACTCGAGGCGGACCTGAAGTCGGATCGCGCGGCGCGGTACGGCGTCGCCGTGAAGACGATGCTCGACCGCATCCTGCAGTCGGCCAACGAAGACGGCATGCTGTACAACCAGGTCGACGCGCGCACGCTCGCGCCCATCGATCGCACGCTGTCGGACAACTGGGGCTACGTGTACGGTGCCATGTACACGTACTACCAGGTCACCGGCGATGTCACCTACCGCGACGCCGTGCGGCGCGTGCTCGGCAATCTGCCGAAGTATCGCCGCCAGGTGTGGGAGCCGCGGTCAGCCGACGCCAACCTGCCGCTCGGCTCGTTCGACGGCTACGCCGACGCACTCGAGAGCGCGATCTACCTCGTGAACCGCGAGCCCGTGCCGGCCGCGCTCGACTGGATCGAGTCGGAGATGCGGGTGATGGCAGCCATGCAGCGCCCCGACGGTCACATCGAGGACTGGTACGGCGAGGGCAACTTCAACCGCACGCTGCTGCTCTGGGCGCTGATGAAGAGCCAGGGCGTGATGCCTGCCGACAAGGCGACGGGGCTGCAGTTGGGGGCCGTGCCCGAGGGCGAGGCGCTGCGCCTGCACGTCGGCGGCGTGTCCTCGGCCCGTTTGCAGTTCGATATCGCGCGCCATCGGCGCGTGATCAACCTGGCGCGCAACTACGTCCGCCTCAACGAGTTTCCCGAGTGGTTCGTCGTGGATCCGAACCGGCTGTACCGGATCACGGGCCAGGGCGCGGCGCCGCGACTGCGACTGGGCGCGGAGTTGATGCGGGGCGAGGTGTTCGCGGCGGGCGACTGGACGATCGCCCCTGTCGGTCCGCCGCCGTACGGCACGCGCGTGATCGTGCCCTGAAACGCAAAAGGGCCGCGTGGCGCACCACGCGGCCCGTGCGTCACCGCCGGAGGTGACTAGCGGCGACGACGGCGCGCGGCGCCCACGAGGCCGGCGCCCAGCAGGAGCAGCGTCGCCGGCTCGGGCACCTGCCTGGTGTCGAACGTGATGTTGTCCACGCCCACCCAGTCCAGGAAATCGCCAGGAAGCACGACCACGGAGGTGATGGGCGTCGCGCTCGACACACTCAGCACCTGCTGCAGCCCCGTCGCCGTGGCCGTGGCCGTATCCAGGAGCGTGGAGCCGTTGTACGCCAGCAGTCGCACGGACTCGATGGTGGCGATGCTCGCGAACGTGGCGCTGAAGCTGGAGATTCCACCCGCAAACGTGGCGGTGAAGCTGGGGTCACCGTCCTCATCGGGCCAGACGAGGTACGACCGGAGCAGGTTGCCGCTGACGAGAAGCGGCGTCCCCAGAGTGCCGACTTCGCCGCCCGTGCTGCTCACCACGGTCATGTCGGTGTTGGTGGCCCAGTCGCCCAGGGGACCGCCCGGGCCGCTGAAGGCATTAGGGGCGAACGTCACGCCGAACGCCGCGTACTGGTTCGACAGCGTCTGTCCGACGGCAAGGCCGCCGATGGGGTCACCGGCATCGAACGTGATGACAATCGGAGCCGCCTGCGCAGCCGCAGTGGTGGCGAGTGAGAAGACAAGGGCCGTTGCGGCAGCCTTGCACGCCGACAACATGCCACGCCGGACGACGAAAGGAGTGAACATGCCACAGGCTTTAGCAAGGATCGCGCCACGTGCCGACTCGTGCGAAACCCCTCAGAAGGCGCCGGGCCACTCAGCGAAGTCACCCAAAGACGAGACTTAAGGCGTTTATTCCAGGAACTCGCCCCACTTCTCGTTCACTTCGCCCCTGTCGCACGTTGGTACCACACGGAGGTTCCATGTATCGACGTACCTTCCTGCAGTCGGCTGCGGCCGTCTCGGGACTCCTGCCGCTTGCGGCACGGCCCTCGTTTGCCGGCCTGTACCAGGCCGCGGCCGCCGCCACGGGCGACCTGGAGGCTGTCCGCGGCGACGGCCGCCCCGTCACCCTGCCCGCATCGTCCATCAAGGACCTCGCCGCCAGCCTGCGCGGGCCCGTCCTGCTCGCCTCCTCGGCCGGGTACGACGCCGCCCGGCGCGTGCTCAACCCGTCGATCGACAAGCGCCCCGCCCTGATCGTGCAGCCCACGGGCACCGCCGACGTGAGGCGCGCCGTGAGCTTCGCGTCGGCCCATGGCCTGCTCGTGGCCGTCAAGTGCGGCGGTCACAGCTTCTCGGGCATGTCCACCTGCGACAAGGGCCTGCAGATCGATCTCTCCAACATGCGCGGCGTGCGCGTCGACCCGAAGGCGAAGCGGGCCTACGTCGAGGGCGGCACGCTGCTGGGCCTCGTGGACCACGAAGCCGCGGCACACGGCATGATGACGCCGCTCGGCACGGTCTCGCACACCGGCGTCGGTGGCCTCACCACCGGCGGCGGCTTCGGCCGGCTCGCGCGCAAGTACGGCCTCGCGGTCGACAACGTCGTCGGCGTGGACGTGGTGACGGCCGACGGGTCGGTCCGCCACGGCGACGCCACCGAGAACCCCGACCTCTACTGGGGCGTCCGCGGCGGCGGTGGCAACTTCGGCGTCGTCACCAACTTCGAGTTCCAGTTGCACCCGTTCTCCGGCATCGTCACCGGCGGCGAGGTGGTATTCCCCATCGCGCGGGCGCGCGACCTGCTGCGCTTCTATGCCGAGTGGTCGCAGAAGGCGCCCGACGACCTCTACGTCGACTTCGTGATGTCGCAGCCGTCCGGCGGCAAGGACGGCGTGTCGCTGCTGCACATCTGCTACTGCGGCGACGACGCCGACCGCGACCTCGCCACCCTCCGCACGCTCGGCACGCCGATCGCCAACACGATCAAGGCCCAGCCCTACGTGGCCTTCCAGAAGTCCGGCGACTACACCGACGCGCGGACCATGGGCGAGTACATGAAGAGCGGCTTCACCACGGGCATCAGCGAGAAGCTGATCGCCGGGGTGATCGACGGGTTCGAGGGTCACCCCGCCCGGTCCACGGGCGTCTTCACCCAGCATGCCGGCGGCGCAATCGGCCGGCATCCCGTGGGGACCTGCGCCTTCCCCCACCGCCACGCGCAGCACGCGCTGATGGCTGCCGTCTCGTGGAAGGTCGGCGACGACGCGGCGCCGCACATGGCATGGACGCGCAAGTACTGGTCGACGATCGAGCCCCTCACCAGCGGCTTCTACATCAACGAGGTCAACGACGAATCGCGCGCCGTCCTCAACGCGAACTACCGCGAGAACTTCCCGCGCATGGTCGCCGTGAAGAAGCAGTACGATCCGGCAAATCTTTTCCGCCTCAACGCGAACGTGCAGCCGGCGTGACCTCGGTCAGCGTTCGGCGTTCGGCGTTAATCGTTAAGCGTTAAGCGTTATGGTCATCGGCTGCCTTGCCCACCTCGCCGTCGTCGCAGGACTGACGGTCGGCCTCGAGCGCGCCTTCGGTTCGAACGTCGACGAGCTGTTCCGCCCGTGGGCGTCG
>NZ_JBIINP010000255.1:0-5296 GCF_044337415.1 Luteitalea sp. | reverse complement strand
CTGCGTCTGCGCGAGGTCGATGACGATGCGTTTGGTGGCGGCGTCGTAGCGCCAGCCGCCGTCGACGCTCGGGGAACCGGCGCGCGCGAGCCACTGCGTGAAGAACGGACGCAGGTCCTGTCCCGTGTGCGATTCCATCACCTGGCGGAAGTCGTCGGTGGTGACGCTGCCGTTGCGGTACCGCTGGTAGTAGTCGCGGATGCCGTCCCAGAAGCGCGCCGTGCCCATGCGGTGACGGAGCATGTGCAGCGTCCAGCCGCCCTTCTGGTAGATGAGCCGGTTGAGCACCTTCTTCATGTCGGCGAGGTTGTCGTGCAGCACCGCCGCGCCGGGGAGCTGGCGCTCGAGCGTGAACACGGCCTCGCGGCTGCGCTTCAGGCCGGCGACGAACGCGTCGCGTCCCTCGTGGTGCTCGGCCACCAGCAGCGTGAAGTACGTGGCAAAGCCCTCACTGAGCCACACGTCGTCCCAGTCGCGCTCGGTGACGGCGTTGCCGAACCACTGGTGGGCGATCTCGTGGGCGATGAGGCCCGTGTCGGGCTTCTCGAGGATCGACTTCTCGCCGTAGAAGATGGCGCTGGCGTGCTCGGTGCCGCCGCCGAAGCCGGCCGCCTCGACGTTGGCGAGCTTCTCGTAAGCGTAGGGGCCGACGTGTTCGCTGAGGAACTCCATCGCCTGCCGCGAGCGCGTCTCGAACCACGCCGGGCCGATCTCGCGCTCCTGGCGGTACACCCATGTCTGGTGCGGCACGCCCTTCACGAGGCCGTCGTGGTGCACCGAGAACTGGGCGACGCCAATCGCGTTCAGCCAGGAGGCAATCGGCACCGACTGCTTCCAGTGCGTGAGACGACGCCCGTCGCCGAGGTCGGTCTCCTCCTGCAGCAGCCCGTTGGAGACGACCTGGTACTTCGCGGGCGCCGTCACGAGGAACTCGCTCGTGGCCTTGTCGTACGGGTGGTCGATCATCGGCAGCCACTGGCGGGCGTTGTCGGGCCAGTTCTCGCTGAAGAACACCCGCTCGCCGAACTTGTTGGCCAGCATGCGCAGGCCGCCAGCCGGCACGCCGCGATAGCGCACGGTGAAGGCCCGCCGCTCGCCGGCGCGCGGCGAGGCCCCCAGCGTCAGCACCAGGCGGTTGGCGTCGTGCCTGAACGGGACAGGCGCGCCTGCGGAGGTCACCTCGGTGACGGTCATGCCCTTGCCGTCGGCCGCCGAGGCGAGGTCGAGGGCCACCGAGGCGACGCCGGCCCCGGTGAATTGCAGCGTGATGGTCGCCTCGCCGGCAATCTCGTTGCTGTCGTCGCCGAGGGTGAGCCGGAAGGCGTAGTGGACGGCGTCCACCTGCGACTGGCGCGGGTAGGTGTCGGCCAGCGCGGGCACGGCGGCGACGACGAGCGCGGCAAGCACCGACAGCGCGCGCCGGACAGCACCGACCTCCGATCCGGGAGCCTGTACGTGGGTCATGGCCCGGCCACGTTACCCCAAGCGAGGCAGGATTGAGTCGGGCGACCGAGTGCGTTCTAATCACGGGCGTGAACCCAACCCCTCTCTCCGCTCGCTTCGTCGCCTGCCGTCGGCCCCTCTCCACCAGTCCCCGCGCCTGCGCCGCGGCCGTGGAGGCATGCCAGTGAGCGCCCGTCCGGTGAACGTCGGCGTCGTCGGGCTCGGCTTCATGGGCCTCACCCACATCAATGCGTACCGCAAGATCGAGGGCGTGAACGTCGTCGCCGTGTGCGACGCCGTGCGGCAGCCGGTCAACGGCGTGCTGGCAGGCGTGGCCGGCAACGTCGCCGGGTCCGACACGGTGGACCTCGGGCCGAACGTCCGGGCCTACACGAAGATCGAGGACCTGCTCGCCGACGGCGAGGTGGAACTCGTCGACCTGTGCGTGCCGACGCCGCTGCACGTGCCACAGACGCTGGCGGCGCTGCAGGCCGGCAAGCACGTGATCTGCGAGAAGCCGCTGGCGCGCACGTCGGGCGAGTCGCGCAAGATCGTCGAGGCGGCCGCGGCCGCGAAGACCTTCTTCATGCCGGCGATGTGCATGCGCTTCTGGCCGGGCTGGGCCTGGCTGAAGCAGCTCAAGGCCGACGGCACCTACGGCGAGATCCTGACGGCCCGCTTCCGCCGCGTGTCGGCGCCTCCGGGGTGGAGCCGCGACAGCTACTTCAAGGGCGGCGAGTCGGGCGGCGCGCTGTTCGACCTGCACGTGCACGACACCGACTTCGTACAGTTCCTGTTCGGCCGTCCGTCGGCGGTGTTCTCGACCGGCGTGAGCCGCTTCAGTGGCGCCACCGACCACGTCGTCACGCAGTACATGGTGCCGGGCGGCGCGACGGTGTACTCGGAGGGCAGCTGGCTGATGGCCAGCGGCTTCGCCATGTCGTACACGGTGATGTTCGAGCGCGCCACGGTCGACTACGACAGCGCGCGGGGCGACGCGGCGCTGCAGGTGTGGGAGGAGGGCAAGGAGCCCGCCATCATCACGCCCGAGGGCCCCGACGGCTACGTGGGCGAACTCCAGCACCTCATCGCGTCGATCCGCAGCGGCACCGCGCCGACCATCGTCACCGCGCACGACGGCCTGAGCGCCGTGGAGATCTGCGAGGCCGAGGAGAAGTCGGTGGCCACCGGCCAGGTGGTGTCGCTCTGATGCGGCGGCCCTGGGGGCTGGCGCTGCTGCTCGTGGCGCTGGCCGGAGCGCCGGCAGCCGCCCAGGGCCGGACCACGCCTGCGGCCGCTCCGGCGGCCGCGGGCAGTTACGAGCAACTGCTCGCGCTGTTCCGCGAGTGGCGAACGTTCGAGGAGCCGCCGCGCATCGCCGGCGTCCCCGACTACACGCCGGCCACCAACGCGAAGCGCCTCGCCGGCCTGAAACGCCTGCAGCAGCGACTCCAGGCGCTCGACACGACAGGCTGGCCCATCCCGCAGAAGGTCGACCAGCACCTGGTGCGCGCCGAGATGAACGGCATGGAGTACCACCTCACGGTGCTCGAGCCCTTCGCGCGCGATCCCGCCTATTACGCGTCGATCATTGCCGAGGAGAGCGACACGCCGGCCAAGGAAGGCCCGGTCATCCACGGGGCCATCCGCCTGTGGACCTACGGCATCTGGCCGCGCACGAAGCTCCAGCAGGCGCGCCCGCTCACTGTCGAGGAGACCACGCGCCTGACGACGGAGCTCGGCGCGATCCCGCGCCTCCTCACCCAGGCCCGCGTGAACCTGGCCAAGGCCAACGCGCGCGACCTCTGGATCGGCGGCGTCCGCGCCTTCGAGGAACAGGCCGAGGCGCTCGAGCAGTTGAAGGCGGCGGTCGCGGCCTCGACCCCGGTCGCCGACACGCCGGCGCTGCTGACCGCCATCGGCGACGCCGACGCGGCCACGCGCGGCTTCGCGCAGTGGCTGCGCGACGAGGCGCCGAAGCGCACCGGCCCGTCGGGCATCGGCAAGGCGCAGTACACGTGGTACCTGCGCAACGTGCTGCTCGTGCCGCTGTCGTGGGAGGACGAGGTCACGATCACGCGCCGCGAACTCGCGCGCGCCCATGCGTCGCTGCGTCTCGAGGAGCAGCGCAACAAGGCGCTGCCACCGATGCCGGTCGCCGACACGCCCGAGGCCTACCGCGCGCTGCAGGACAAGGCGATCGCGTCGTACCTCGACTTCCTGAAGCGCACCGACCTGATCACCATGCAGCCGTGGCTCGAGCAGGCGCTGCGCGAGCGCATGACGCCGTTCTCGCCCGAGCCGACGCGCAACTTCTTCACGCAGGGCAACCATCGCGACCCGCGCCCGTTGTGGACGCACCTCTATCACTGGTGGGACAACTGGCGGCTGCGCCAGGCCGATCATCCGAGCCCGATCCGTCGCCAGGCCCTGCTCTACAACGTGTGGATGAGCCGCGCCGAGGGCATGGCCACGTCGATGGAAGAGTGGATGATGCACGCCGGGCTGTACGACGACAGCCCGCGCTCGCGCGAAATCGTGTGGATCATGCTGATCACGCGCGCCGCGCGCGGCCTCGGCAACCTGTTCGCCCACGCCAACACGCTGACCATGGCCGAGGCCGGCGACATCCACGTGAACTGGACGCCGCGCGGCTGGATGCGCCGGGACCCGCTGCTCGGCTTCGAGCAGCACCTGTACCTGCGCCAGCCGGGCTACGGCGCCAGCTACGTGACCGGCGGACGCCTGATGGAGGACGTGATCGCCGAGCGCGCCCGCCAGCTCGGCGACCAGTTCTCGATGCGCCGCGTGCTCGACGAGATCGACGGGGCCGGCATGATCCCCGCGTCGCTGATCTACTGGGAACTCACCGGCGACGACCGCATGGTGCGGGAGCTGGGCGGCACGGAACCGCTGCCGCCGCCGAGCCGGTGAGTGCACGCGGCTCGGCCGTCTCAGTCGGGCCCCCAGGGTCGGGCCGTCAGGATTGGCGCCCGCGACGCAGGCGGGCGCGGACGGCGAGCAGCCCCACGCCCAGCAGCGCCAGCGACGCCGGTTCCGGCACGGGAGGCGGCTGGGTGCCGAGCGTCGTGTACCGGGCGCCACTCGCGCCGGTCACGACCGCGTCCGGCAGGAGCTGGCCGTTCCCGTCGTAGACCTCGAACCCTCTCAACGTCACGGTGTTCGAGTAGTCGGACTCCATCAGGAAGAGGACCCGGCCGTCGTCGAGGTTCGTCAGGTCGATGCCCACCCGGCTCGCCAGCCAGAGGTTGATCGGCCAGGATCCGTGAGCGCCCACCTTCAGGGACGGCGACGTGACGGAGCGGGCAACCGGCGCCACCAGTTCGTCGATCGTCGGGTTGAAGTCGTCGGAGCCGAGGTCGCTGTTGTACAAGTAGAGCGTGTCGTAGGTGTCGTGTCCCCACTCCCCGTAGTTGAGGGAGAAGTGGGTGTCGTACAGGAACTTCGGCACCTCGTACCCGCCGCCGGTTCCGCCCTGGACCGGTCCGTTGCTGAACCAGTTCAGGTACTGCGTGTTGGTCCCGTCGATGTCGAACACCAGGCGGAAGGAACTCGGCGTGGCCGACGGTGAGACGATGGACACGGTCTCGAAGACCATCGCCTCGGCATACGCCTGGAAAGAGTAGTCGTGCCAGACGGCCCCTTCCGGCACCCACTCGATGGCGCAGGTCCGCTGCCCGTTGACCGTCGTGCACAGGGACTCGATCTCCCGCGGCACGATCTTCAGCGTGGATGCGGCGGCGCCCTCGAGACCGGCCAGCGTCTTCAGGTTCATGCCGTTGGCCGACGCGGAGGTCGTCGAATCGGCCCAGGCAGCAGCCGACTCCCACTT
>NZ_JBIINP010000165.1:0-9602 GCF_044337415.1 Luteitalea sp. | reverse complement strand
TCTCCCGCGGCACGATCTTCAGCGTGGATGCGGCGGCGCCCTCGAGACCGGCCAGCGTCTTCAGGTTCATGCCGTTGGCCGACGCGGAGGTCGTCGAATCGGCCCAGGCAGCAGCCGACTCCCACTTCCAGTTCTCGGCATCGCTGGCGCTCGCTCCCGATTGCCGATCGCCGCCGCTTTCGATGTCGTAGATGCGAAACTGGCTCACTGCCGGGGTGGGGGCGTTCCCGTCCAGCGACTCCGTGCCGCTGCCCTTGAACTTCAGCAGGGTGAGCACGTCGGCCTGGGCCGGCAGGGACGCGAGTGACGCAGCAAAGGTGACAGCAACGATGATGTGGCGGATCCGCACGTGAACGCCTCCTTGGGGCCCGAGATTGTCTCGGTCTCGGTTCCCTTGGCGACGTTCAGGGGTGGAATTGGACAGGGCGTTCAGTCTGGACGCCCGGCGCGCGCGGCCGCGGCGCGCCGGGCATCGCCTGGCACGGGCGAGGCGGCGAAGAGCCGGCTGGCCTCCGCGAAGTCCGGGGCAGCCTCCCCGGCACGCCCCAGCGCGGCCAGCGCTGCGGCGCGCAGCACCAGGGCCTCGGCCAGCCATCGGCTCTCGGGCGAGAGCTGCCGCCACACGGCGACCGCCGCGTCCGCATGCGCGAGCGCGTCCGTCGGGCGCCCCTGGCGCAGGTCGAGGTGAGCGAGCGCCACACGCACGTCGGCGTGCGTCGGGGTGTCCACCGCGAAGAGCGGCGCAAGGCCGGCCAGGGCCGTCTCGAGCGCGGGCCTGGCCTGGTCGGCCTGGTCCCTGTACGCCAGCAGGGCCAGTTCCGCCCGGAGCTGCGCGAGGTCACGCGCGGCGGCGGGCACCGTGCCAGCCACCGTGACGGCCTCTTCCAGTTGCTGGCGGGCCAGGTCGCGGCGCCCCACCAGCGCGTTGAGGCGCCCGGACATGAAGAGCACGCGCGTCACGGGCGTGCCTGCCGTGCGCATGTCGGCCACCACGTCGTCGATCTCGCGCGTCGCCTCCGCGAAGCGGCCGGCGTATGCGTGCCCCAGCGCGCCGTAGCAGCGGTTGCTCAGCACGACCCCGTGCGTCGGCCCCCTGAATCCGACCGTGGCCTTCATGCCTCGGTCGATGGCGGCCACCGCTTCGTCGCCGCGTCGCACGAACGCCATGAGCATGCCGCGCAGGTTCCGGACGTGGACGAAGTCGATCGCGTCGGCGTCGATGTGCTTCTCCAGGATCGCGAGCGCCTTGGCATTGTTCGCGATGGCATCGGCCAGGCGCCCGATACGCGTCTGGTTGCCGGACAGGTTGTGCGTGGCGATGCCCACGCCGCGCGAGGACTCCCCTTCGATCGCGACCCTGATCGCCAGCGACCGCTCCAGTTCGGCCACCGCCGGCACGAGGTCACCGGCATCGGCGAGGGCCATGGCGCGCAGCCCGCGCGCGCTGAGGATCCAGGGATGATTGGGCTGGCTCGCGTGCGCCGCCAGCGTGCGGTCGAGCGCCTGGGCCGCCACCTCGAGTGCGTCCTTCGTCTGCGTGCCCTGCTGGTTCAGTGCCTCGCCCAGGGTGCGCCACGCCGCCGCCGTCTCCGGGTGGACCGGGCCAAGGTAACGCTCTCCGAACTCGATGGCCCGACGGGCCGACGACTGAGCCTCGTCGTACTTCGCCTGGATGATCGCCACGTCGGCGCGCAGGCGCAGCGCGCGCGACAGGTCCAGCGCGTGCGCCTCCGGGCGACGCTCCATCAGCGGGAGGATCGCGTCGAGCGCCGCGGTGGCCTCGGCGCTCCTGCCACGCCGCATGTGCGAGTAGCTGCCGAGCAGTCGCGCGTGAAGCGCCTCAGGGTGATCGGCCGCCAGCCCGGCGCTCGCCTCGGTCTCCGCCTGCTGGACCACGGCGTCGAACTCGCTGGACTGCCCGAAACCGCGCAGCCCGTCGCCGATGAGGTTCAGCAGCTGCACGCGCACCTCGGGTGGCGCCTGCAGCCCGGACACCTGCAGGTGAGCGCGCTTCAGCAGGTCCACGACGAGCAGCGACGACTGGCTGCCCGGGGCGTCGACGTTGGCGTCGCGCAGGATCGCGGCGACAAAGCCCGCCACGCTCTCGGCGTGACGCTGGGCGGCGCGCGCCTCACGGCCCTGCCACAGGGCGAGACCCGCTCCGCCGAGGACGGCCGCCACCGCCACCGCCGAGGCCGCCACCGCGATCCGGTGGCGGCGAACGAACTTCGACGCGCGGTACCACGCGCTGTCGGGCCGCGCCGTGACCGGCCGCCCGTCGAGCCAGGCGGCCACGTCGTCGGCGAGCCGGCCCGCCGACTCGTAGCGACGCTCGGGATCCGGCTGCAGCGCCTTCGCGATGACCGTGTCGAGGTCACCTCGCAGCGTGCGGGACAGCGCGGCGGGCGTCGTGGCGCGGGCCGCGGCCATCGCCTGCGGCGCCGCCACGCCCGTCTGCCTGAGGACCAGACGGCTCGGGCGCGGCAGGTCGCCGGTGGCGGCCGACGGCTCCTTCGCGTTCATGTCGTGGGGCAGACGCCCGGTCAGCAACTCGTGCAGCAGGACACCGAGCGCCCAGACGTCGGTGGCCGGCGAGGGGGATTCACCGCGCAGCTGCTCCGGGGCCGCGCGCTCCGGGGTCATCGGCGCGAGCTGCCCTCGCGTCATCCCTTCATCGTCCTCCGCGGGCTCGGGCTCGAGGATCTTCGCGATGCCGAAGTCCAGCAACCGTACGTCGCCGTCCGGCGTGACGAGGATGTTCGAGGGCTTCAGGTCACGGTGCACGATGAGGCGGGCGTGGGCGTACTGCACGGCCCGACACACCTGCAGGAACTGACGGAGGCGGCTGCGCACATCGAGGCGCCGCTCGTCTGCGGCGCGCGTGATGGGCAGGCCGTCGACGTACTGAAGGACCAGGAAGGGCCGTCCGTCCGGTGCCACACCCCCATCGAGGAGCGGCGCCACCGCCGGGTGGGAGAGCCTCGCGAGGATACGGCGCTCGCGCGCGAACCGCTCGACGGCGTGCGGACCGTGCAGCCCCGCCTTGAGGATCTTCAGGGCCACGTGCTGCGTGTACGGCGCGCTGGTCTTCTCGGCCAGGTACACCTCGCCCATGCCGCCGCGCCCGATCTCGCGAATCACCCGATACGGGCCGAGTTCCGTGCCCTCGACGCTGCCCGTCTGCCGCTGGTCGCGCATCCAGTGCTCGAGTGCGAACTCGGCCTCGGCCGCCGGCACCTCGAGCATCTCCAGCAACTCCCGCTGCAGGTCGGGCGCGTCGCTGGCTGCGGCCACGGCAAAGGCGGCGCGCTCGGACTGCGGAAGGGCCATCGCCTGCTCGTAGAGTTCCGACAGCCGTTCCCACACGCGGGTGGGGGTCTGCTCGTCTGCCACGGACGACTCTCCTCTGTGATTGGCCGACGGGGCCACGCCGGCTGCTGCCGACTACTGGCGACGGAACGGGCCGCCGTGGGTCAGGACGTGCGCGCGGCCACCGGAATCACGGGCGGGGGGTGTCACGGCCCATCTCCTTCCGCAGCCAGGCCCGCGCGGCCTCCCAGTCGCGCTGGGCGGTCTTGGTCGACAGCCCATTGGCGAGGGCCACTTCCTCGTTGGTGAGGCCGCCGAAGGCCCGCTGCTCGAACACCAGGACGGCTCGGGGCGAGCGGAGGGCCAGCCGGTCCAACGCCTCGTCGAGGGCCAACGTCTCGTCGATCGCGTGGTCGGGCAGAATCGGATCGAAATCGAGCGGCACAGGGGTCTCCCCCTCGCCGCGCTTGGCGCGGCTGCGCGCCCGGGCGTAGTCCACCAGGATCCGCCGCATCGTGTTCGACGCTGCGGCGAAGAACGCGTCCCGATCGCCGGCCCGCAGCTGTCGCTGCGAGAAGAGACGGATGTAGGCCTCGTGCGCGAGCGCCGTGGTGCCGAGCGTGTGCCCGTCGCGTTCGCCGCGCAGCCGCTGCCGTGCAAGCCGCCGGAGATCCTGATAGAGCAGGGGCACGAGCCGGTCGAGCGCGCCGGGCTGACCGTCCCGCAGGGCCTGAAGGGCCAGCGTCACCGCTCCGCTCGCCTCGTCCTGCGGCCCGGGCTGCGCGTCCAAGGAGGGCACGGCCCATCGTACCGAGCGCCGGCGACAGCGGGCAACCCGCCGGTGGGCGCGCCCCTCGTGGCCAACGTCTCGCCCTTCGGCGGTACCGCGAGGGTGACGTTGATGTTCGAGGACTGATCGGCGCTCGTGAAGGACTACCCGCTCACCGCGAACTCGCGGACCAAATGTGGCGGTGGGGCCGGATCTCGGCGCTGCGGTGGCCAACCGCCGCTTCGGGGCCGTGGTCGAGTCGATCGCGGCGACGCCGGCGCAGATCGTCGTGGAGCGGGCGATGTACTCGGGCGGCCCGGGCACGCAGTGGAGCGCCGGCACCAACGCGCTGGCCACCCGACTCCAGTAGGCCGCGGGGTGATCGAGAAGCTGCTGGCGTGAGGGCTGCACAAAGGTAGGGCGCGATGTCCTCATCGCGCCGTTGGTCACGCTGCGTTGCTCACGGCGGGGTGGGGACACCCCGCCCTCCCTTGCTCCTGGCGATTCCGCCCTACCTTGCGTCGCCAGGCGTCAACGAATGACGAACCACGTGTGCGAGCGCGCCTCGACGGTGGCGCGCACGGTGATTCGATCATGGCGATCCAGCGTCAGCCTGACCGGTGTGCCGTCCCGTTCGGCGACCAGGGCCGTCTCGCTCGAGCCCGCGTAATACAGCGGCAGCGTGATGTCCTGGGTCAGCGGTGTGTCGCCGGGGTTGTAGATCATCGCCAGGCCCTTGATCGGCAGCGCCGGGTTGACGTGCAGGACGGCGTCCAGGTTGCGGCCATCGGCGCGGCGCACGTGGATGACATCCGATTCGAGGATGTCGCGGTAGCGCTTGAACCACGTCACCCACTTGACGACCGCGGCCCTGGTCTCCGGTGAGTCGTACAGCCGCGGGCCCCGATAGCACGCTTGCGCCCCGTAGCCGAGCGCATTGGCCAGGTGCTGCTCGTAGTCGTCCAGGTGTTCGCGCAACGGCTCGAGGGTGGCCGCCGCACCGCCGCCGTGATACTGCACCAGCGGCACGAACATCCAGCCCATCGACGGCGTCTTCGTCCACGTGCCATCGAACAGGTTCTGCCGTGCGTGGACATGCTGCTGTTCGCGCGGCAGCGACCAGTTCGTCTCGCGGTACCCCATCCCGGTCTTGTTCGAGCCGGCCAGGAAGTAGTTGTCCGGCACGTTCAGGTACATCCCTCGCTCGCGAGCCCAGCGATAGAACTCGGTGATGCGCCGATACTGCGTCCACTGCGAGTCGCTCAGCCCGCGATGACCGGGATGCCGCGTCGAGGCACAGACATCACCGGGGTAACTGCCGTCGTGCTCCAGCACGGTGAAGCCCGTCTCCTCGATGAAGGTCTTCAGCCTCGCGAAGTAGTCCTGTCCCCACGTGCTGTTCAGGCACGGCGAGTTGCCGAAGATGGCGCCGCCGGTCGTGCCCGTCGTTGGATTGATGACGTCATGGTCGTCGCTGATGCGCCGGCTGGCGAGCAGGGAATAGCCACCGAACTCGATGCCCTTGCGCGTGGCGTACTCACGAAGCGCCTTGAACTTCGCGAGGTTCGCGGGCGACACGTCTTCCATGTTCAGGCCGCTGCCGAAGCTGAGGATGACCATCTCGAAGCCCGTGTCGGCGGCCTGATCGATGGCGGTCCGCACGACCTCCGGGTCGGTCGACGTCAGGTGCAGCATCAACGGGTTCTCCGTCGCCCACGGCGCCATGAGTCGATAGAGGCGGCGCATCGCCAGCCCCTGCCGCTCGCGGTCGTCGGTGTCGTGCACCAGCTCGAAGGCGCGGATGCCGGTGAACTCGGCGCCGGCCACGATGTCCACGTCCGGGCCGAGCGGCGGTTTCACTTCGAGCAGGCACGGCGTCTTCAACGCGTAATTGACCTGTGTCGTGTATGCCGGGTCGTCGGTCCAGAACACCGCGCGGTGCAGGCTGGCGACCGACATCCCGCCGAAGGCGAAGTCGGTCAGCACGGTCAGGCGCGGCCGCTGCCATTCGGGGCTCGGGTCGACCTGTGACTCGGTCTCGACGACGCGCAGGATCTCGCTCTTGAAGCTGTTGAGGCGGAGCGACCGGGTGCCGCGGTTGTGGATCGTGATCCACTTGGCGAGCAGGGGGATGCCGTCGTACAGCTCGTAGTGCACGGCCACGGTCACGCCTGGCAGCGCACCCGAAGGGGGGACGAACCACAGCGTCAACGACACACCGGGCGGCGGCCACGCGCTGTGGCTCGCGTGCCGCGCGCGCGTCCATGCCATGCGCTGGACGGGTGCGCCGGTCTCGAACCGTTCGAACTGGAACGCTCCCGCGTCTGCCGTGAGCGCCTCCACCCAGTCCGGGCGCAGGTAGGCGAGGTTCGGCTGCCCGACCAGGCCGCCGATCGCGTACCGTCGGCCGTCGATCTCGACCTCGGCTTCTGGTGCGACGGCGCGAAGCAGTGTTTCGCGGGTCGTCAGGTTGTCGAAGCCGACCGTTGCCGCATTCGGCGCAATGCGGATGGTGCGGGAGATGAGGCCGTTGGCGATCGTGAGTTCACGGCGCTGGGCGTCGTGATGGATGGCGGCGCGTGCGACGGCCTGCCCCAGCAACCAGTCGCCAGTCGCCGGCTGCGCCGCAAGGGGAGACGAGAGCAGAAGCCCCCACAGCAGCAAGGCAGCGCCGCACAATCGGGCGCACAGCGATGACCCGTGGGCGATCGGGTGAGAGTGGCTCATGGTTGTCATGGATCGAGCGGCATTCTACCGCTCGGCGTTCAAGACTCACCTATCTGCGCCTGCGGCGCGCGGCGAGTTCGGCGTTAAGCGTTAAGCGTTAAGCTGTGCGATCGGGAGGTCATCATGACGACGGGCGAACGTGAGTTGGTGTCGCGGCGGCAGTTCGGCAAGGTGATGGGGGCGGCGGGCGTGGGCCTGGCGATGCCGGCGCCCGGCGTGTTTGCCCAGGGCTCCGACAAGGTCCGCGTGGCGATGGTCGGGGCCGGTCAGCGCGGCACCACGGATGCCGTCTACTGCCTGAAGTCTGCCCCCGGTGTCGAGCTGGTCGCCATCGCGGACCTCTTCCAGGACAAGGTGGACGCGGCGCTCGCGAAGCTGAAGGCCGAGGTGCCTGGCAAGGTCAACGTCCCTCCGAGCCGCGTCTTCCTCGGCTTCGACGCCTACAAGAAGGTGCTGGCCCTCGACGACGTGGACCTCGTGATGCTGCTCACGCCCCCGGGCTTCCGTCCGGAGATGGTGGGGGCGGCCGTGGATGCCGGCAAGCACCTGTTCGTGGAGAAGCCCGGCGCTGTCGATCCGGTCGGGATCCGGGCGCTCCTCGACGCTGCCGAGCGGGCCCGCCAGAAGGGGCTCTCGCTCGTCGTCGGCACGCAGCAGCGCTACGCGCCGCAATACCTCCAACTGATGCAGCAGATCCGCGACGGGCGGATCGGCGACCTGACACACCTCGAAGCCTTGTGGATCGGGGACATGGAGCTCTGGCACTACCACGATCGCCAACCGGCCTGGAGCGACATGGAGTGGCAGGTGCGATGCTGGCCGCTCTTCACGTGGCTCTCGGGCGATCACTATGTCGAGCAGCTGGTTCACAACCTCGACGTCGTGAACTGGGTCGCCGGCGCGACGCCCGTCGTGTGTCAGGGCCTCGGCGGGCGACAGGTCCGGACCGGGCCGCAGTTCGGCAACATCTTCGACCACTTCTCCGTGCGCTACGAGTACGCGAACGGCCTGACGATGTTCGCGATGGCCACGCAGCAGCGCGGCATCAGCACCCGCGTCGGCAACGTCATCCACGGCACGAAGGGCACGGCCCACGTCGATCGCGCGACGGCGATCATCAAGGGCGAGAAGCCGTGGGAGTTCGACGGCGACGGATCGAGCGGCGACCTGGAGATGCACGGCGCGCTCATTCGCGCCATCCGTGAAAAGAAGCCGATCAACGAGGGCGTGCGGCTCGCCGAGGCGACCATGACGGGCATCATGGGGCGGATGAGCGCCTACACGGGCCGGGCGCTCAAGTGGGACTGGGCGATGAAGGCCTCGAAGCTCGATCTGCGGCCCGCGCGGTACGAGATGGGCCCGTTGCCCGTCGAGCCCGTCGCGATCCCCGGCCGCACCCCGCTGATCTGACGCCGGGGAGAGGACCGCGTCACCACGAGAACCGGAACAGGCTCGCGGTGGCGCGGGACGGATCCGGCGGCATGCCTGCCGACTTGGTCTTGTAGCGGTCGGGCACGGACGCCCAGTCGCGATAGATGTTGCCGCCGACGTAGAAGCGCGGCTTCGTCGACTCGATCGTGGTGCCGGCGGCGGCTCCGGCGGACTCGACCGACGAGGCGATGGAGTAGGCGCGCCGCGGCTCGGTGGCGCCCGCCTTGTCGCTCTCGGGCACGTACTCGAACTGGCCGTCACCGTCGACGTCGGCGCGAATCCAGTCGACGTCCAGCAACCGGTGGTACGTGCGGTCGGTGATCATGCCGCGCAGTTGCGCGTTGAAGCGGTCGATGATGCCCTGCGCATCCGGATACGAGCGCCTGATGGCGAGGTGCAGGGCGCGCGTCACCAGCGGCCTCGATCCGAGCTGCAGTTTCGTCTGCGCCTCCTTCGCGTAGGTGTCGACGATGTACTGCACGACGAGGTCGTCCATGAGCACGTAGTCGACAGTCCCGGCGAGGAGCCGGGCCAGGCTGTCCTCACTGTTCTTCGCGCGGACGAATGTCGGGCCGCTGCTCTCCACCTCCGTGCCGTACGAGTACCCCTCGACAAGCGCGATGCGGCGCCCCGCGAGCGATGCCAGCGTCGTCGCCGTTACATCGGCGCCCTTGCGCCCGACCAGCACCAGGCGGTTCTCCAGATACGGCTCCGAGAACAGCAGCACGCGCTCGCGCTCGGCGTCCTTCCAGAGGGCCGCACTGCCGTCGAAGGTGCCCGCCATCAGCGCCGGCGTGACCTGCCCATCCTCGACGATGGTCGTCTCCGAGGGCTGGCGGATACGCGTGAGGGCGGCCTCGACGAGGTCGAGAGCGATCCGCGGCTGCCCCGCCTGGTTGGTGAACGGCGGCCAGGCCGTGGACACGAGGCGGAGCGGCCGCGTCTGGGCGCCCGCCAGGGACGACGCCAGAACCAGCAGGACCATGCAGGCCAGGACTGCAGCACGCGAACGACCAATCTGGGAACTCATCAGGACACCCTCCGATTCAAGGCTACTCTCATCCGGCGCGCAGGTTAGAACCGGCGTAACGTGAGTACGCATAGCGCGGGAGTCGGGAGTGGCAGTCGGGAGTCGGGTGGCGCCTCGCGGCGCGAAGGGAGACGTCATGCATCCTCGTTGGCCAGGGTTCGTCGCCGTGTTCGTGTGGCTCATCGCCGCGGCAGGCCCGCGACCCGCGACTGCCTCTCCGTTGCGCTACGAGTCCCGCAACGTGTCCTTCGGTACCTCCTGCTGTTGGAGCATCGGCGGCGCTGTGTTCTTTGGCGGAGCGGAGGCCTCGGGCGAAGACACCTTCGAGGGCCTCGC
>NZ_JBIINP010000108.1:0-15000 GCF_044337415.1 Luteitalea sp. | reverse complement strand
GCATCCGGACTCACCACGACCGGCTCTCGCCTGGCACGATCCGACCGTCGACGCCGACGGGTTCGAGTGGGTCAACGCCGACAGCACGTGGCGGTCCGCGCCTGTCGGGAGCCTGCTCGCGCGGCTCGTGGCCTATCCGCTGAACGCGCCGGGCGCGCTCACGGTCCTCGCCCACTATCCGGCCGCCTTGA
This sequence comes from Luteitalea sp., assembly GCF_044337415.1. Lineage (GTDB taxonomy): Bacteria > Acidobacteriota > Vicinamibacteria > Vicinamibacterales > Vicinamibacteraceae > Luteitalea. Next base: position 14,809 of record NZ_JBIINP010000108.1, on the reverse strand, counting down.
TCGCCGAGCACGACGCGCCGGCCCGACGTCCGCCTCTGGCGCTGGCAGCGGTCGACGCACACGCCCGCATCGGCTGGAAGCGCGAGGCCGACCCGGCCGACGGCGGACGGACGCTGGCGGCGTTCCCGTCGTATGCGGCGAGCTTCGGGACGTTCGGCCTCGTGGTGCCCTGGCTCGACGGCGCGCCGACGGGCGACGCGGCACGGGATGCGCGTGTCGTCCTCGACGCGATCCGCCATCGTCTCGCGTACACGGCGGTGTTCGGCCTGGCCGATGCACCGTGGCTGTCGATGGAGCTGACCGAACCGCAGGACTCCGCCGAACCGGGCCCGGACGCACGAGGTCCGGCGACCCTCGACCTGCGGACCAACGCCCCGACCGGCGCCATCGTCCGCGTGCTGCGGAACGGCAGTCCCTGGCGGGAGTTCTCCACCCGCGATACGCGCGTTCCGCTGCCTCCCGACGAAGGCCCGACGCTGTACCGCGCTGAGGTCTGGCACGTGCGCGCGGGGCGCTGGCCGGCCTTGCCGGTCGCCATCGGCGCGGTGCGCGGACACAACCTGGCCGACCTGGCCAGCCTGGCCACCGTGCAAGGGAGCGGGCCTGCGGACACGACCGCAGGCGCCATGCCGCTGGCCCTCCGCGGCTGGCACGGCGAGCACGACCCGAACTCACGCGTCGACGTCGACACGATAGACGCCGGCGTGGTCGTGGCGGCAGACCTCACGCTCGCTCCTGGCGCGCGCAGGAGCCAGTTCGCGGCGCTCGTCGGTGACCTGGCAGCCCCGCCGCCATCGGCGTCTGCGCTGGAGCTCGACGTCACGGCGTCCGGCCCCATGCGCCTGTCGGTGCAGGTGCGCGAGCCGAGGCCCGGAGAAGGGCTGCGCTGGCGCCACTCGGCGTACCTGGACGGCACCCGGCGGCGGGTGCGCCTGCCACTGGCGGACTTCCGACCCATCCGGCCCGCGACCGGGCGGCCGCCGCTGGACCGCCTGCATGCCCTGCTGCTGGTGATGGATACGGTGAACGCACGGCCAGGCGAGGCGCGCACGATCACCGTGCACGCGGCACGGTGGACCCGCGACCGCTAGAATGGCGGGAGCGCCCCGGTCCTTCCGCGCGTCCCACTGATGAACGGCGGCCTCAGGTCGCCTGCAGCCCGAAGCCCGCAGCCACCAACCGTATGGAAAAGATCATCGTCCACTCCCATTTCCACACCGGGCATCGGCAGCTCGGCTACCCCGGCAAGTGCAAATGGGTGCATGGCCACACGTGGCGCGGCACCGTGACCGTCTCGTGCGAAACGTTCCCGCGCGACGAGCTCGACATGGCGCTCGACTTCGGCGACCTGAAGGCCGTGATGCGCTTCCTCGACCACAAGATGCTCGTCACCGAGCAGGACGCCACGTTCCTGAACTCCGAGCTCTTCGAGCCCGAGGGTGTGGTGCTGCTGAAAGGCAAGGGCCCGAGCGTGGAGAACGTCGCGCTCTACGTGTGGGAGCACGTCGTCGCGCACATCCAGGACAAGTTCCCAGGGCATGGCATCACCTACACCGTCGAGGTGCTGATTCAGGAGACGGAGAACAACATCTTCGTCGTCGAGAAGACGGCCACCATCTAGGAGCAGAGGTAGGGCGCGGTGTCCCCACCGCGCCGCTGTGGATAGCGGCCGGGTGGGACACCCGGCCCTACCTCAGTACGCGAAGAATCGGATCGCGAACTGGCAGAACGCGGCGCCCACGAGCGTCATGGCCAGGCCCCACGTGAGCAGGCGGCGGAACAGCAGGGGCGTCTGCTCGCTGGCGGGCAGCGCCGCGATGCACAGGGCGCCGATCGTCGAGAGCGGCGACACGTCCACGAGGGCCGCACCGACGTTGATGCTGAGCGCGATCTGCAACGGGTCGCCTCCGCCCAGCTTCTCCACCAGCGACGGGATGGCCGGCAGGAACGTCGGGTAGACCACGCCCGACGTCGAGCTGTAGGTGGAGATCGCGCCGGTCACGAACGCGATCACGCCATTGACCGTGCCGGGCGTCGCGATGCGCGCCAGCGCCCCGCTGAAGAGGTCGAGGCCGCCGGTCCCCTCGAGCACGCCGATCAGCACGCTCACGCCGCACACCATCACGATCACGGCCCACGGCACCTGCTTCAACATCGCGCTGTCGTCGCAGGCGCGCAGGATCACGAGCACCGACGCCGCCGCGAACGCCGCGAGGCCGAGGTTCACCTTCAGCAGCACGACGGCCGCGACCCACACGGCGCCCACCAGCAGCGTCAGCCAGTGGCGAGGCGCGAGTGGCGCCACCGCGCCCACATCCACGCGCGTGCCGTCGCGCAGCAGGCGCGGCCCGCCGAACACGGCCCACGCCAGGCCCGCCGCCAGCAAGTGCGCGACGAAGTTGGCGGCAAACACCTGCCAGGCATGTCCCGGCAACCCGGCCTTGGCCATGCCCGCCGCGACGATGACGCCGACGGCGCTGAAGGGTGAGAGGTTGCCGGCATTGGCCCCGTTGCCGATCATCAGCGCCGCCAGCAGCGGCGACAGCCCCGCGTGGACGCCGGCGGCCATGCCCACCGGCGCCAGCAGCGCCGAGGCGGCGATCGCCCCGGGGCCCATGGCGCTCACCGTGCACGCCAGGCCGAACAGCATCGCGGGCAACCATCCGGCGCGCCCGCCGCAGAAGCGCAGCGCGCGCTGCGTGAGCGCGCCCATCGTCCCGTTGGCCTGCGTGATCCCGAACAGCAGGGTGACGCCGAGCAGCGTCACGAACAGCGACGCCGGGAACACGGCCATCAGCGCGTCGGGCTTCCACCCTGCGACGTAGACGGCGATCGGCCAGGCCAGCGCCACGGCGAGCACGCCGACGTTGAGCCGCGTGCCGAAACTGGCAGCCATCACCAGCACGAGCGCCAGGACCGACAGCGCCGCCGGGCTCATCGGCGGAGGTCCACGGCCGGCAGCAGGTGCTTCTGCACCTTGCCGAGGGCGGTGCGAGGCAGGGCGTCCACGCACACGAACGCGCGCGGCACCTTGAACGATGCCAGTTGGTCGCGGAGCGCCGCCTCGACGGCCGCAGCGTCGATGCCGTCGCCCACGAGGTAGGCGACCGGCACCTCGCCGCGCACAGGGTCGGCCACGCCGACCACGGCCGCTTCGCGCACGCCGGGCAGGGTCGTGAGCACTTCCTCGATCTCGCGCGGGTAGATGTTGAAGCCGCCGGCGATGATCAGGTCGCTGCGACGCCCCTGCAGCGTGATGTAGCCGTCGGGCGCGCGGGTCCCGAGGTCGCCGGTGCGGAACCAGCCCTCCACGAACGCGGCGGCCGTCGCGTCCGGGCGGTTCCAGTAGCCATCACACACGTTGGGCCCGCGCACCCACAGTTCGCCGGTCTCGCCGTCGGCGACTGCGGTGCCGGACTCGTCGAGAATCCGCACGGCCGTCATCGGCAATGGCAGCCCGACGGTACCCGCGCGGCGTTCGCCGACGAGCGGATTGCTGACGTTCATCAGCGTCTCGGTCATGCCGTAGCGCTCGAGGATCACGTGCCCGAAGCGCTCGGCGAAGGCCTCGAGCACCTGCGCCGGGAGAGGCGCCGACCCCGAGACGAACAGACGCATGCGCGCGCCGATGGCCCCGGCCCGATCCGGTGGCGTCTCGAGCAACCGCACGTACATGGTCGGCACGCCGAAGAACAGGGTGGGCGCGTAGTCCTCGAACCACCCCACGGCCTTGTCGTGCTCGAACCGCTCGACCAGGCGCATGTGACAGCCACTGACGAGCCAGCACTGCACGCCGTTGCCGAGTCCGTGCACGTGGAACAGCGGCAACGCGGCCAGGTAGCGGTCGGCAGCCGTGATCTCCCAGGTCGTGACCAGGGCCAGCGCGTTGGCGGCGAAATTGCCCTGGGTGAGGACCGCGCCCTTCGCGACGCCAGTCGTGCCCGACGTGTAGACGAGCGCGACGGGCGTGGAGGCATCGCTGCGTGTGGCCCGTCGATCGACGGGCGCGGCTGACGCCTCGGCCTCGAGCAGGTCCACGTCCCACGCCGGCACGCCCGGGAAGTCCGCGAGTCGATCAGCGGTCGTCACGACGGCGCGCGGCTGCGCGTCGCCGACGATGTGCCCGATCTCGCGGCCGCGATAGAGGACGTTGATGGGCACGAGGATGACGGCGAGCTTGACGGCCGCGATCCAAAGGTCGATGACGGCGGTGCGGTTCGGGAGGCAGAAGGCCAGCCGATCTCCCGCGACCACGCCGCGGGCGGCCAGCACGTGTGCCCACGCGTTGCTGCGCGCTTCCAGATCTCCGAACGTGAAGGTGCGGGACACGCCGGACGCGTCGGCGACCTCGAGGGCCGCTACGTCATGCCGGCCGACGAGGGACAGGTCATACAGGCTGAGCAGCGACATCGGGACCCGAACGATATCGCTCCGGGCTGGCCGGCGTCCATGCACCTGGCGGGAAGGCGGAGGGCGGGGCGTGCCCGCCCTCCGCGCACGATCACTTGATCTTGAGGCCGGACGACAGCATCTTCACGCGCTCGCCCAGGGCCGCGTCGGTGCCGCCGAGCGCCAGCATCTGGTCGTAGTGCGCTTGCATCTTCTGGACCTTGGCCTGGTCCTCGGGGCCGCACGGGCAGCCCTTCTTGAAGCCGCCGAAGTACGACCACGCGGCGCCCCATCGCGGCATCCACCACTTGGGCGCCAGTTCGCCGGCCTTCTCCAGCGACGGAATGGCCTTGTCGAACTCCTTCTTGTCCTTCAGCGCAAGTCCCAGCACCGCATAGCCCATCGGGTTGGCGTATCCCGTACTCGCCGTCGCCTTCGTCAACGTCTCGATGGTGCGATCGACCTGCTTGGACTCGTACAGCACGGCGCCGAGTTCCGTGAGGATCCCGGGATCGGCGCCGTCGAGCGCCGCGGCCTTCTCCATCGCCGCGAGCGCGCCCGGGACGTCCTTCTTCTGCTCGCGCAGGATCCGGCCCTGGCCGTAGTAGGCCTGCGACAGCTTCGGGTCGAGCCGCACCGCGTTGCCATAGGCCGTCAGCGCCGGGTCGTACTGCTTGTCCTGCTCGAGCAGGCGGCCGTGCAGGTACTGCGCCTGCGCGTTGTCGGGCAGCGCCGCCGCGGCAGCGGCCGCCGGCGCCTTCGCGTTCTCGAAGTCGTTCACGCGGACGAGGGAATCAGCCAGGCCGAGCAGCGCCTCCGGCTGGCGCGGGTCGATGGCGAGCACGGCGCGGTACTGCTGCGCGGCTTCCGGCAGCCGCCCCTGCTTCTGCTGGATCTTCGCCAGGGCGAGGAGCAGCACCTTGTCCTGCGGGTTGGCGGCCACGGCAGCGTAGAGGTCGCCGAGCGCCTTGGCTTCGTCGCCCGTGGCGAGGTAGGCGCGGCCGCGGACCGCATACAGCTCTTTCCGGCCGGGTTCGGCGTCGAGGGCGGCCGTCGCGGCGGCGATCGCGCCGGCGTGGTCACCCTTGGCCTCGAGCACCTGCGCGAGCTGCGCGCTGGTCGCAGGCCGCTTGGGCTCAAGCTCGAGCGCCTTCTTCAGGGGCGCCTCGGCGTCGGCCTGGCGGCCCGCCGCGATCAGGGCCTCCCCCAGCGCCGCGTGGACGGCGGCGTTGGTCGGCACCGCCTTGGCCGCCGCCTCGCAGGCCGCGACGGCCTCGGGGCTCTTCACCTTCACGAGCGACTGCGCGCGGATGACGTGCGCCTCGGCACGCGCCGGGTCGATGGCCAGGACCGCCGACGCCTGTTCGGCGGCGTCGGTGTACCGCCCCGCCTGGAAGTGCCCCGTGGCCAGGCCGAGGTGCGCCCGCGCCTTCTCGGCGCCCGTGAGCGCACCCAGGGCCAGTTGGTAGTTCATCATCGTGCAGTCCCAGTCCTTCTGGGATTCGCAGACCGTCCCCAGCTTGTAGGCCGCCTGCGCCTGCTTGGGATCGAGTTCGATGATGGCCTTCAGGTAGGCCTCGGCCTTGGGCAGGTCGTTGGCCGCGATGAACTTGTCGGCCTCCTCCATCAGCCGCGGGATGTCCTTCGGCTTGAGCTTCGACTTCTCCTGCGCCTGCATGGTGACAGGCAAACCTGTGAGCAGGACCACGGCGCACGCCGGGCCCCACGCGAACATGCGCATGGTGCACTCCTCTGCTGGATTGATGCCGGATTCTAGCAGAATCCGTCCGCGCGGTGACCCACGGGCGGTGACCACTGCATGTAGACTGCTGTGCATGGTCGATGCCGAACTGCTCGAGATTCTCGTGTGTCCCGAGGACAAGACGCCGGTGACCCTGGCCGATGCCGCAACCCTGGCGAGCCTGAACGCCCGCATCGCCGAGGGCGGGGTCAGGACCCGCGGCGGTGCGCCGGTCACCGAGGCCGTGACCGAGGGTCTGGTGCGCGCCGACGGCGCATACCTCTACCCCGTGCGCGAGGACATCCCCGTGATGCTCGTCGACGAGGCCATCGCGCTCTGATGGACCGGCGGCGCTTCGTTGCAGCCGCCGCGAGCCTGAGCGCCGCGGCAGCCACGCCCGCGGCCCTGGCCGCCACCGCGCAGGCCACGCTCGACGTCGGGTCGGCCGACCGCGCCACGTGGCTTGGCCGGGTGGACCGAGTCTTCCTGCCGGTCTTGCGCGCGCTGGCGCAGGGGCGCCTCCGCGCCACCATGCCCGTGGAGACCGTGCCCGGCGCGACGGGAAACGCGGCAGTGACGCACCTCGAGGCCGTCGGCCGCACGCTGATGGGCCTGGCGCCGTGGCTGGCGCTGCCGCCGTCGGCCGACGCGGAGGGCACACGGCGCGCCGCCGTCATCGCTCTCGTCCGCGACGGCCTCGACCAGGGCACGCGGCCCGGTGGCCCCGACCGCCTGAACTTCAACGAGGGCACGCAGCCGCTGGTCGATGCGGCGTTCCTCGCACAGGCCTTCCTCCGGGCGCCGTCGCTGTGGACGGCCCTCCCCGAGGCCACGCGCACGCGGCTCGTCGACGCCTTCCGCTCGACGCGCGTCATCCTGCCCTACTTCAACAACTGGCTGCTGTTTGCCGCCACCGTGGAGGCCTTCCTCAAGAAGGCCGGCGACCCGACGTGGGACCGCATGCGCGTCGACTACGCGCTGCGCCAGCACGAGCAGTGGTACAAGGGCGACGGTATCTACGGCGACGGCCCGCAGTTCCACTTCGACTACTACAACGCCTTCGTCATCCAGCCGATGCTGGTCGACGTCCTCGATGCGTGCGCCGACGACCGACCCGCGTGGCAGGCGATGCGTGAGCCCGTGCTGACGCGTGCGCGGCGCTTCGCCGCCATCCAGGAACGGTTCATCGCCCCCGACGGGTCGTACCCGCCGGTCGGGCGCTCGCTCGCCTACCGGTGCGGCGCCTTCCAGGGACTCGCCCAGTCGGCCCTGCGCCGCGACCTGCCGAAGGACGTGACGCCCGGACAGGCGCGTGCCGCGCTGTCGGCCGTCATCGCGCGCACGCTCGATGCACCCGGCACCTTCGACGCCAACGGCTGGCTCACGCTCGGGCTCTGCGGCCACCAGCCAAGCGTCGCCGAGACCTACATCTCGACCGGCAGCCTGTACCTGTGCTCGGCCGCATTCCTGCCGCTCGGGTTGCCGGCCAGCGACCCGTTCTGGTCGGAGCCGGCCCGCGCCTGGACCGCCAAGCGCGCCTTCGCCGGCGAGCCGATTCCGATCGACAAGGCCATTTAGCAATTCAGGGGGCTTCGCGGACATTCACAATTCAGAATGCAGCGCGGGGCGGACATCGCCACTGCCGGGCAGATCGTAGATGTTCCGGCCGCCCTGCATTCTGAATTACCAATGTCTGCGACGTGAGCCTGAATTACCTCTTCGCGCCCAGGCTCACCAGGTTGGCCACGATGCGGTACGCGCCGGGCACGCCGTCGGGCAGTTCGCGGAACCAGCTGTAGGCCGAGTACACGTAGTGCCCCTTGCCGAGGCGCGCGTACACGAGGCCGCCCTTCTGCTCCGTGTCCCACGGATCGTGGCTCTCGAGCAACGGCGTGTACTGCGGATCGAACGTCTGGAAGCCGTAGGCATTGCGCTCCTGCCGCCAGTTCCGGAAGTCCTCCAGCGTGATGCGGTTCGGCGTCGTGAACACCGGGTGCGTCGGCGCGAGGATCGTGACGGGCGCGTCCTCGTCGGTCACCCGCGACCCGATCTCGGCCGGGAATGGCGTGAGCTTCTTCTGGGTGTAGACCTCGTGCTGCTCCTGCACGATGAGCGTGCCTCCGGCGCGCACGTAGTCGAGCAGCCGGCCGTGGTTGGCCACGAAGTCCGGCCGCACTTCCGATGCCCGCACGCCGACCATGATCGTGTCGTACTTCGCGAGATCACCTGACGCGACGTCGTTGGGCGTGAGCAGCGTCACGGGCACGCCGAGCCGCTTCAGGCCGTCCGGCACCTCGTCGCCGGTGCCCATGATGTAGCCCACGGTGACCGGCGCGACGGTGACGTCCACCAGGCGGAGGTCGAACCGCGCGGGTTCGTACATGCGGTGCGTCTGGATGTGCGGGTGCGCGATCGTGCGCAGGCGCTGCTGGTACGTGCGCCCGCCGGCCATGGCCTTCGCCGTGAACACGTACGTCCCCTGCGCCACGCCCTTCGGCGGCGTCACGGCAAACGTCGTCGTGGCGCTCTGTCCAGCCTGCTCGATCGAGAACGCCGCCTTCGCCGGCGCCGAGGTCCAGCCCGCTGGCAGGTCGAGGGCCACTTCGCCCGCGATCGCGGTCGGCGCCTGGCTGTCGACGCGCACCACGACCTGGCGCGGGGCGCCCGTGGCCGACAGCGCGACGACATCGAGGCTCGGCGTGACCTGCACCGAGAGCGCGGGCACGACGTCGACGTTGCGTCGCAGTTCGCCGCGCACCGGATCGACGAGCCGGAACTGCACGGGCACGGTGACGTCGACGGTCGTGCCCGCCACGGTGAGGGTGGTGCGACCGCTGACCACTGGCGGCGCGAACGGCAGGTGGCGCGGCGCGTCGGCGGGCCAGGTGAACACGTCGCCCTTCGGCGCCGACTCGAGCCAGTACGGCTGCGTGATGCGCGCGTCGGCCGCTGCGGTCACGGCGAACGACGCCTGTGCGCTGGACTGCTCGCGCAGGAAGCGCGACATGAAGCCGCGGCCGGGAAACTGGGGCGCCTCGGCGAGGGGCGCCTGCGTCCATCCGGCCGGCAGGACGAGCGTCGGCGGTGCCACCGTCGCGGAAGGATCGGGTGCGGCGGGCACGAACGCACGGACGCTCACGCTGACCTGTCCACCGGGCGTGATCGTCTCGCTGGTGGCCAGCGCATCCACGTGGACGCCCGAGGCATGCACGAGCGCGTCCTCCCACTGGCGAATCTCCTGGTCGAGCAGGAAGGCCGCCTCTGCCCGGGCCGCCTCGGGCGCCTGGAGCGACGCCACCGCGGCGCGCGCCTCGCGTGCCGCCATGAGACCGCGCGCCAGTACCGGCAGGATCGCCGTCGGCTGGCGCACGTCGACACGCGCCAGCGCCTCGGTCGCCGAGGCCGCCATCACGCCGAGCGGCGCCGCCAGCGCCCCGTCGGGCAGGCCCGCGAGGCGTCCAAGGCCCGCGATGGAGGTGTCGATGCCATCGAACACCGACTGCTCCTTCTCCACGCGCGGCACCCACGACTCGACCAGCCGGAGACCCGTGGTCTGCGGACCGTGCAGCTGCGCGCCGCCCATCTCCTGCGTCTTGTGCTGCGAGCGCCCCTCGGCGGCGATCTGTGCGTACGTGCGCCCCAGCGCGGGGTCGTACACGCCGGTCTGGAGGGTCAGCGTCGGCGGATCCGGCTGGTTCGGGCCGAAGCGCATGCCCACGTACAGCTTCTTCACCTGCCACGGGCGCAGGCCCTCGGCGATCTGATCGGGGAACTGCGTCGGGTCCGCAGCCGCCTTCACCGCGATGGGCGTCAGCGCACCTGCGAGCTGGTGATTGCCGTGGCCATCGGCCGAGGTGCCCGAGAAGCGCGAGGCGACCACGAGCGGGCGATACGTGCGCAGGACGCGCACCATGTCGCCGAGCGGGACGTCGCGGCCGCCCCACTTCCGCTCGGTCTCCGGCATGTTCACCGTGTAGCCGAAGTCGACGACACGCGTGAAGAACTGCTCGCCGCCGTCGAGGGCGCGGGCCTGCAGCAGTTCCTCGGTGCGAATCACGCCGAGCGCCTCGTAGAACTCCGGGCCGAGCACGTTCTGGCCGCCCTCGCCGCGATTGAGCGAGAGGTACGCCACGCGCGCGTGGTCCCCTCGAGCCAGTCTGGCGATCAGCGCGCTGTCCTCATCGTCTGGATGCGCCCCCGTGTGCATGGCGCTCGCGGTGGTGGTGAGGCGCTGGAGTCGCTGGATGAGGCCAGACGCACCCTCGCTGTAGGGCGAGCGGACCTGGGCCTGCAGGGAGATGAGCGACAGGGCCGTCAAGAGCCCTGCCACGCCAACGCGTGTACGCATGCCGTGATGGTAATGGGAAATTCGCAATTCGAAATTCCTGGCGGCCCGGCCTTCGGCCTTCGCCGCGCGTCGGCTGGTGATGGCCCGCGCTCGGAGAGCTGGCCCTGCCGTACTGTTCCTGCCCGGCGCGTGGCCGCAGGCCCGCGCCCGAGAATGTCGAATTTCCAATCTCAAATTGCCACGATCACATCGGCGGCGGGCCCTCGGGCGACGTCGTCAGCGTCTGTCCGTCGACGCCGGCGTAGAACACCACGATCTTCGCCGGCGTGCGTCCGCGGTTGACGCCGTTGTGGAGTGTGCCCACGACTTCGGCAATCGTGTCGCCGGGCTTCATCCGCTTGACCCGGCCGTCCTTCAACTGCACGTCGAGCTCGCCCGAGAGCAGGTAGCCGAACGACGGCGCGTGATGCATGTGCCAGCCGGTCTGCTTGCCGGGCGCGATCTCCACGGTCATCCCCGTCACGCGCGGTGTGCCCTCGGGATAGCGATAGGGCGTACCGTCCCAACTCGTGGTGGTCGACAGCAGCGTCACGGCGTGCGTCGGCTTGGGCACGTCGGCGACGGCCACGGCCGCAACGCAGCAGGCGGCCAGCAGGAGGACGGAACGATGCATCCTGCGATGGTAATTTGAAATTCGAAAGTCGAAATTGTCGCGGCGCGGGCCGTTGGCCACGCGCCACCAGCGTCACGACGAGACGGAGGGTCCCTGTCCCGCCTTGGCCCTGCCAACCCTCGACCGGCAAGGCCGGAGGCCGGGCCGCCGGGAATTTCGAATGTCACATGTCGAATTGCGCGCGGAAGGTGCGCACGGCGCGCAGCACGACATCCTGCTCGATGAGGAACGCGTCGTGCCCGTGGGGCGACTCGAGCCAGCACAGCTCGCCTGCCGGCAGGTCGCGGCCCAGGGCGCGCATCTCGTCGGGCAGGTACAGGATGTCGGTGTCGATGCCGACGACGAGCGCCGGCTGGTGCAGGCGTGCCAGGGCGGCCTGCACGCCACCGCGCCCACGGCCGACGTCGTGCGAGTCGAGCACGTGCGTGAGGGTCACATAGGCTCGCGCGTCGAAGCGATCCACGAGCTTGTCGCCATGGCGATGCAGCCAGCGCGTGACGCCGGGCGCGCTGGCGTCGTGGCGGGCGGCGCCGAAGCGCGCCTCGAAGGCCTGGGCGCTCCGGTACGAGATCATCCCCATCATGCGCGCCGTGGCCAGCCCCTTCGCCGCGCGGCCGTGCGGCCACTCGGGGTCGGCGAAGATGGCCTGTCGCTGCACCTCCGCCAGGGCCACGGCCCAGGGCGCATGCACCGCAGGCGCGGCCAGCACGGCGATCGCCTCGACGAACTCCGGATACAGCAGCGCCCACTCGAGCGCCTGCATGCCGCCCATCGACCCGCCGATGACCAGGCGCAGCCGGCGCACGCCCAGCGCGTCGAGCAGTTGCCGCTGCACGTGCACGATGTCGCGCACCGTCACGGCCGGAGAATCGGGAGTCGCGCCGAAGACGGCGTCCCACTCGGGGGTGCCCGGCCCTGTCGTGCCGTAACAGCTCCCGAGGACGTTGCTGCAGACGATGAAGTCGCGCGCGGGATCGAGGGCGCCCTCGGGACCGATGAGCGCCCCCCACCAGTCGGCGACGTCGGACGACCCGGTCAGCGCGTGACAGACCAGCACCGCGTTGTCGCCGCCCGGCGCGAGGGTCCCCCACGTGTGGTACGCAACCGACACGCGCGGGAGGACCGCGCCGGACTCGACGGTGACGGGCGCCGGCAGCACGTGCTGCTGGCGCCCGCTGGCCACGCGCAGGCTCACGCTGGCGTCCTAGCCCTGCACCTTCGCGAACGCCTGGGCGAAATCGGCCTTGATGTCCTCGATGTGCTCGATGCCCACCGAGACGCGCACGAGGTCGGGCGTCACGCCGCTGGCGAGCTGCTCGGCTTCCGACAACTGCTGGTGCGTGGTCGTGTTCGGGTGGATGACCAGCGTCTTGGCGTCGCCGACGTTGGCCAGGTGGCTGGCCAGCTTCACCGAGTCGATGAAGGTACGGCCGGCATCACGCCCGCCCTTGATGCCGAACGACAGCATCGCGCCGAACCCGTGCGTCAGGTACTGCTTCGCGAGGGCGTGGCTCGGGTGCTCGGCCAGGCCCGGGTAGTTGACCCAGGCCACCTGCGGCTGCTGCTGCAGCCACGTGGCGAGTTCGAGCGCGTTATCGGCATGCCGCTGCACACGCAGCGACAGCGTCTCGAGCCCCTGCAGGAACAGGAACGAGTTGAACGGGCTCACCGACGGCCCGAAGTCGCGCAGGCCCTCGACGCGGGCGCGGATGATGAACGCGATGTTGCCGAACGGCCCGTTGACGCCGAAGGGCTCCGTGAACACGAGCCCGTGGTAGCCCGGCGCCGGGTCGGTGAACAGCGGGAACTTGCCCGACGCCCAGTCGAACTTGCCGGCGTCGACGATGACGCCCCCGATCGACGTGCCGTGGCCGCCGATCCACTTGGTGGCCGAGGCCACCACGATGTCAGCGCCGTGCTCGATCGGCCGGCAGATGTAGCCCGCGCAGCCGAACGTGTTGTCGACGATGAGCGGGATGCCGTTGTCGTGCGCCAGCTTGGCCAGGGCCGCGAAGTCCGGCACGTTGTACCGCGGGTTGCCGATCGACTCGACGTAGAGCGCCTTGGTCTTGTCGTCGATGGCCTTCGCGAAGGCCTCCACGCTGTCGCCGTCGACGAACTTCACGCCGATCCCGAGGCGCGGCAGCGCGACCTTGAACTGGTTGTACGTACCGCCGTAGAGGTAGCTGGTCGAGACGATGTTGTCGCCGGCCTGGGCGATCGTCGAGATGGCGAGGAACTGCGCCGCCTGTCCGCTGCTGGTCGCCAGCGCCGCGACGCCGCCCTCGAGCGCGGCCACCCGCTGCTCGAACACGTCCGTCGTCGGGTTCATGATGCGGGTGTAGATGTTGCCGAACTCCTGCAGCGCGAACAGGCGCGCGCCGTGGTCGGCGTCGTTGAACGTGTACGACGACGTCTGGTAGATCGGCACGGCGCGGGCGTTGGTCCCCGGGGCGGGTTGTTGGCCGGCGTGCACCTGCAGCGTCTCGAAGCGGTACTGGCTCATGGTCGTTCCTCGGGCGCGCCCTGGGGCGCGGCTTGGGCCGTCTGCAGGCGGGTGACCCGCCCTCGACGGGGCCGGGTCTGGAAAGCGACGGGAAGGCGGGGCCTACCCGGACGCTCCGGCCCGGTCCTGTGCCGGCATGGCACTACAGGAGACGCGGGCTGCGCAGCGCATGTCCCCAGTATCTGGAGGCGGCGGAGGCTCAGCAAGGCACCCGCGCGTCATAGCCGCCAGCGCGTGCGTACGCGCCGCGCCCGGACGCCTGGAGACGACACGGTCAAGCTCGAGCGTCAGATATCATCGGGTATCCCTCGACGATCGGAGCGCGCCGCGTGTCCACACCCATGAAGGCGATTGCCGTCCGCCCGGGCCAGGCCCGGTCGCTGCACCTCACCACACTTCCCCGTCCCTCGCTCGACGACGTCCCCGGCGGTCGCGGCGTCCTGGTGCGCGTCCTGCGGGTCGGGCTCGACGGCACGGACAAGGAGATCGACGCGGCCGAGTACGGGACCGCGCCGCCAGGCAGCGACGTGCTGGTGGTCGGCCACGAGAGCTTCGGCGTCGTGGAGGCGGTCGGCGCGGCGGTCACGGAGCTGGCGCCCGGAGACTTCGTCGTCGCGACCGTGCGGCGGCGGGGAACGAGTCCGTACGACCAGATCGGTGCGTACGACATGACCACCGACGAGACCTACTTCGAGCGCGGCATCAGCCTGCGGCACGGGTTCCTCACCGAGTACTACGTCGACGATCCCGAGTACATCGTGCGGGTGCCCGGTGGCCTGCGCGAGGTCGGCGTGCTGCTCGAGCCGGTGAGCGTGGTCGAGAAGGGCCTGGCGCAGGCGTGGGAGGTGCAGCGGCGCCTGAGGATCTGGCAGCCGAGACGCGCGGCCGTGTACGGCGCCGGCACGATCGGCCTGCTGGCCACCCTGCTGCTGCGGCTGCGCGGACTCGAGGTGACCACGTTCGGGCTGGCGCAGGAGCGGCACCTCAATTCGGACCTCGTCGAGGCGCTGGGCGCGACCTACGCCTCCACCCGCGACGTCCCCGTGCGCGAGACCGGCGAGCGGTTCGGCCCGTTCGACATCGCCTTCGAGTGCACCGGCGCGGCGGCGGTGGCCTTCGACGCGATGCTGGCGCTGGCCAAGAACGGGGTGCTCGTGCTGTCGAGCATCACGGGCGGCCACGAGACCCTGCAGGTCCCTGCCGCGCAGATCA
>NZ_JBIINP010000164.1:0-9660 GCF_044337415.1 Luteitalea sp. | reverse complement strand
CACCGCGTGGAGGACCTGCGGGGCGCCCCGTTGTGGCGCATCCTCGATGCCTCCGGGTTTCCTGCCGTGACGGCGGCCTGGCCGTTCGCGGTGCAGGGCGCCTCGGGGCGGGGCCGCATCCTGCCGGCCGAACCCGGACGATCCGGTCTGGCGCCGGTGGACGCGGACCGGCTGGCGCGGGAACGCTTCGAGGCGGCGCTGGCCGAGGGCGGCGACGTGCAGGTGGCCGCCCTGCGGTACGCGGCCTTGTCGGCGGGCGCGCGTGACGCGCTGCTACCTCCGTCGGCGCCGGCAGGCCGTCGTCCGGTCGACGCCGTGTACGACTTCATCGACGCCGAACTCGGCCGTGTGCTCGAGCGACTGGCGCCCGACGACCTCCTGCTGGTGGTCTCGGGGTACCGCCTCGAGTCGCCCAGTCCGCTCGTCCGCGTGCGCGACCGACTCGTGGACGACGCCGGGCTGGCGGGGGAGGCGAACCGGTCCGACGGTTTCATGCTCGCGTACGGGCGGCAGGTGTCGCCCGGCCGCAAGACCCTCGGCGCCATCGTCGACGTGCTGCCGACGGTCCTCTACTACCTGGGTCTCCCGGTGGCACGCGACATGGACGGCTTCGCCCGCACGGATCTCTTCGTCGGGTCGCTCACCGGCGGCCGCCCGGTCAGCTTCATTCGCAGCTATCAGTAGAATTCAGGCACATTTCTGAGACATTCAGAATTCAGGCATGAAGCGCAGGTCCGAGTTCCGCCGCGCGCTGGCGCCGCACAGGCCTTCCTCATTCCGAACTGCTCCGCGGAGCGAGGCGGTGTGCGTCCTGCGCTGAATTCTGAACTCTGAACTCTGAATTGGGCCTGAGGTGGCGATGTCGGCCCCGCGCTGCATTCTGAACTCTGAATTCTGAATTTCCTGTATCCTGTTTGCCGGCTCTTTAATCGCGGTCCCGTGAGGCCGCAAAGAGGTCGACATGCCCCACACCAGAGTGCCGCGCGTCCGCGCGGATTCCGCAACTCATCGAGTCCCCGTGCGCGCGCGCCTGCTGGCGCTGCCGTGCCGTGCCGTCCGGAGGTGCCCGTGCCCGCGGTGATGGATGCGTCTCGCATCGAGGCCAGCCTGCGTCGCATCGCGCACGAGATCCTCGAGCGCAACCGCGACCTCTCGGACATGGCCCTGGTCGGCATCCGCACGCGCGGCGTGGTGATCGCCGAGCGCATCGCCCGCGTGCTGCAGGAAGCGGGCGGGGTGACGATGCCGGTCGGGTCGCTCGACATCACGCTGTATCGCGACGACTACATGCGCACGCCCGTCGGGCCGCAGCCCGTCGTTCGCAGCACCGACATCCGCTTCTCGGTGGAGGGTCGGCGCCTGCTGCTGGTCGACGACGTGCTGTACACCGGGCGGACGATCCGCGCGGCGCTCGACGCCATCATCGACTACGGTCGCCCGCGCAGCATCCAGCTCATCGTGCTCGTGGATCGCGGCCACCGAGAGCTGCCGATCAAGGCCGATTACGTCGGCAAGAACCTGCCCACGTCGCAGGAGCAGAGCGTGCAGGTGCGGCTGACCGAGATCGACGGGCTCGACGAAGTGCAACTCGAGGAGGGCGCATGACCCCCGCGGCCCCCGTCACCGCGCTGCGTGGCCGCCACCTGCTGAGCATCGGCGACCTGGATCCGGGTGAGATCACGCTGATCCTCGACACCGCCGACGCCATGCGCGAGGTCGGCGAGCGCCAGATCAAGAAGGTGCCGGCGCTGCGCGGGCGCACCGTCGTCAACCTGTTCTTCGAGCCGAGCACCCGCACGCGCACGTCGTTCGAGATCGCCGAGAAGCGGTTGAGTGCCGACACGCTCAACCTGGCGGTGTCGACCTCGAGCGTCGTCAAGGGCGAGACGCTGCTCGACACGGTGAGCAACATCGAGGCGATGCAGCCCGACATGCTCGTCGTGCGCCATGCCTCGTCTGGCGCCTGTGAGCAGCTCGCGCGCCACTGCCGCTCGCACATCGTCAATGCCGGAGACGGCCTGCACGAGCACCCGACGCAGGCGCTGCTGGACGCCTACACGATGCGCCAGCACCTCGGGCGCCTCGACGGGCTGCAGGTGGCCATCGTCGGCGACCTGCTGCACAGCCGGGTCCTGCGATCCAACCTGCTGCTCCTGCGCAAGATGGGCGCGACGGTGCGCGTGGCCGCGCCGCGGCCCCTCGTGCCCGTCGGCATCGAGGCGCTGGGCGCGATCCGGTGCCGCACGATCGAGGAGGCCCTCGAGGGCGCCGACGTCGTGATGATGCTGCGCATCCAGCTCGAACGGATGCAGAACAACTTCTTCCCGTCGTTACGCGAGTACTTCACGCTGTTCGGGCTCACGGCGGCGCGCCTCGCGCTGGCGAAGCCGCACGCCATCGTGATGCACCCGGGCCCGATGAACCGCGGCGTCGAGATCGCCTCCGAGGTCGCCGACGGCCCGCGCGCCGTCATCCTCGAGCAGGTGGCCAACGGGGTCGCCGTGCGCATGGCGGTGCTGTACCTGCTCGGCGGGAGCGACGAATGAGTGAACCCATGACGTACATCCTCAGGAACGGCCGCGTGGTGGATCCGGCCAACGGCCGCGACGGCATCCTCGACATCGAGGTGCGCAACGGCGTGATCGCGCGCATCGGCGCCGGCCTGTCCGTGCCCGAGGGCGCGACGGTGCTCGACGTGCCCGCCGGATGCATCGTGACGCCCGGCCTCATCGACATGCACGTGCACCTGCGGGAGCCCGGGCAGGAGCACAAGGAGACCGTGGCCAGCGGCGTCGCCGCGGCCGTCGCGGGCGGCTTCACTGCGGTCGCCTGCATGCCCAACACCAGCCCGGTCAACGACAGCGCCGCAGTGACGCACTACATCCTCGACAAGGCGGCTGCGGCCGGCCTGGCGCGCGTCTATCCGATCGGCGCCGCGTCGGTGGGATCGAAGGGCGAGCAGATGGCCGAGATCGGCGAGCTGAGGGCCGCCGGCTGCGTCGCCGTGTCCGACGACGGCCACCCGATCCGGACGGCGCTCCTGATGCGGCGGGTGCTCGAGTATGCGGGCATGCTCGACGTGCTGGTCATCGACCACTGCGAGGACCCCACGCTCAAGGGCGACGGCGTCGTGCACGAGGGCGCGGTTGCGACCGAGCTCGGGCTGCGTGGCATCCCGGGCGAGGCCGAGGAGCTCTGGATCGAGCGCGACATCACGCTTGCCGGGCTCACGAAGACGCCCGTCCACGTGGCCCACCTGAGCACGGCCGGGTCGCTGCGGGCCGTGAAGGTGGGCAAGGCGCGCGGGATCGCCGTCACCTGCGAGGTGACCCCGCACCACTTCGTGATGACCGACGAGGCGCTGCGCGGCTACGACACCAACACCAAGATGAACCCGCCGCTGCGCCCGCAGTCCGACGTCGACGCGCTCATCGAGGGCCTGGCCGACGGCAGCGTCGACGTGATCGCCACCGACCACGCGCCGCACCACGCCGACGAGAAGGCGCTCTCGTACGATCAGGCGCCGTTCGGCATCACGGGGCTCGAGACCGCCGTCCCGCTCACCTTCGATCGCCTGGTGCACACGGGCCGGATCGGGCTCGCGCGGATGGTGGAACTGCTCTCGGTCAATCCCGCGCGCATCCTCAAGGTGGCTGGCGGGGCGCTCACCGAGGGGACGCCGGCCGACATCACGGTGCTCGCGCCGGATCTGCCGGTGACCATCACCGCCGCATCGCAGAAGTCGCTCTCGAAGAACATGCCCTTCGAAGGCTGGACGCTCAAGGGAGGCGTGGCCGCCACCATCGTCGCGGGCCGCCTCGTGTATCGCAACAGGGCCGTCGATGGCCTCGGGGACTGGCCGACCGCGCCGGTCGAGTGACGGAGCCCACGCAGCCATGACCCAACGGATTGACGACGTCCGCAAGCGCGCGCAGGGCATCCTGCAGGACGCCAACGTGCTCCTCGAGGGGCACTTCGACTTCGGCAACGGCTACCACGGCCGCACCTACCTGAACCCGCACATGCTGTTCTGCCACCCGGCCACCATCTGGCAGCTGGCGCAGGACCTGCTCGACGTGCTGCCGTACGAGATCGCCACCAACGTGCAGGCTGTGGTCGGGCCGTCGACGGGCGGGGCCCTGCTGGCCCATACCATCGCGGGCCTGCTCGACGGTAGGCGCGACCTGGCGCACCCGCCGACCGTGTTCGCCCCGGTGCAGCACGACCCCGAGGAAGGGCTGCGGCTCCGGTCCACGTACCGTCGGGTGCTGGCCGGCAAGAAGGTGCTGCTGGCCGACGACGTGCGCAACACCGGCAAGACGCTGGCGCACTGCGCGGAGCTGGTGCGCAAGGCTGGCGGCGAGTTGATCGGCAGCGTGCAGATCTACGACCGCATGGCAGCCGTTGTCTCGCTCGATGTGCCGAACGTGGCGCTGCTCGAGTACGACGCGCGCGACATCCACACGTCGACGACATGCCCGCAGTGCGCGTCGGGCGTGCCGCTCACGAGCTTCTGAATCAGGGGGCTGGGAGCTGGGAGCTTGGGGCTCGGGGGACAGCGGTCGGCAGTCGGGCGTCGGCGGTCGGCAGTCCGGATGCTCTCTGAGCCTTGAGTCCTGAGCCCTGAGCCTTGCTGCTGCGTCCAACGCGGCCTGGCCCTTCCCTAGGGGCTGGGGGCTGGGGGGACAGCGGTCGGCAGTCGGGAGTCGGTAGTCGGCAGTCTACCGTCACGGACGGCAGTCGGGTGTCGGTGGTCGGCAGTCAGGATGCTCTCTGAGCCCTGAGCCTTGTTCCTGTGTTCCGACGCGGCTGGGTCCTTCCCTCGTGCGGCTGGGGGCTTGGGGCTCGGGGGACAGCGGTCGGCCGCCGGGAGTCGGCAGTCGGCAGTCGGCAGTGGGCAGTCAGGATGCTCTCTGAGCCTTGAGCCCTGAGCCTTGAGCCCTGAGCCTTGAGCTGAGCCCTGAGCCTCGATCACACTTACCGATGCCACCCGCACGATCTGCACGGCTCGCGCCGTTGTTGCGCCTGAAGGCCGCCGAGCTCGCGCAGTTTCGCGTGGAGCTCGATCGGCTGCACGACGCCTACAACGTGCCGGATTCGACGGCCGACCCCGTGCAGTTCGTGTGGCGCTACGACGACCCGCGCGACCGCGAGGTGGTGGCGGCGATCGCGTCGGGCCTGGCCTTCGGGCGGCTGGCGAGCGTGCTCGCGAGCATCGAGCGGGTGCTCGCGCTGCTCGGGCCGCGTCCGGCGGCCTACATCGATGCGCTGGACGTGCGCGAGGCGCGCGAGGCGCTCGCGCCGGTCGTACACCGCTGGACGCGCGGCGACGACCTGGTCGCCCTCCTGGTGGTGCTCCGCACGCTCCGCGCGCGGCACGGGTCGCTCGAGGGGGCGTTCCTCGCGGGCGACGATCCGGCGAGCGAGGACGTCGCGCCAGGGCTCGAGGCGTTCTGTGCGGCGGCGTGCGGCGTGGACGTGCGCGAGGCCTACGGCGGGGCGTCGCGTGGCTTGCCCGCCGAAGCCGCGAGCGAAGCAAGCGGTCAGCGAAGGCTGGGCCGACTCGGTGTGCACTACTTCTTTCCGAAGCCGTCGCTCGGGAGTGCGTGCAAGCGCCTCAACCTGTTCGTGCGCTGGATGGTCCGGCAGGATGCGGTCGATCCCGGCGGCTGGACGGGCGTGTCGCGGGCCCGACTGGTGATCCCGCTCGACACGCACACGATCCGCGTCGGACGCTGCCTGCGCCTGACGCGCTACACGAGCCCGGGCTGGCGCATGGCCGCCGACATCACGGCGACGCTGAGGCGCATCGACCCCGACGACCCCGTGCGCTACGACTTCTCGCTGTGCCACATGAGCATGATGGGCGCGTGCGGCCACGGCAAGAAGGTCGGCAGCTCACAGTGCCCGCTCCAAGGGTTCTGTCGACCCGGAAAAACAAGTGACAAGGGACACGTACGCCAGTCACCAGGGCGCCAAGGGACGGGGGACCAGGACGGGTAGGGACAAGGGACACGTACGCCAGTCACCAGGGCGGCAAGGGACACGGGACCAGGACGGGTAGGGACAAGGGACACGTACGCCAGTCACCAGGGCACCAAGGGACTGGGGACCAGGAAGGATAGGGACAAGGGACAGTCAGGAGCCGAGGGACAAGGGACAGGTACGCGAGTCACCAGGGCACCAAGGGACGGGGGACTAGGACGGGCAGGGACGAGGGACGAGGGTTCCCGTCAGCGGTGGAAGCGGCTCGCCCACCGGCCGCAGACCCCACCGATGGCGGCCCATGCGGCCGCGACGGCCACCGCAGCTCCACCTGCGTCGTTCTTCTCCCTCGTCACTTGTCGTCCCGCTCCCTTGTCCCTCGGCTCCCTCGTGACGTGTCGCTCGTCCGTTGTCCCTTGCTCATCCGCTCCTCCAGTTCCTCCAGGCTCTTCGGCCAGTCTTCGCGGAGCAGCCGCGAGAGCGCGCGGTCGGCGAGCAGCTTGCCGCCGGTCTGGCAGGCGGGGCAGTAGTTGGCCTCGTTGCTGGCGTAGACGAGTCGCTGGATGGGCGTGCCGCAGCGCGGGCAGGGCTGGCCGTAACGCCCGTGGGCGGCCATGCCCTCGACGAAGGCCGTGACCTTCTCTGGAAAGCGATCGCCGACGCGTTCGCGGAAGCGTGCGATCCACGCGGCCAGCGTGTCGCGCGTCGCGTCGCGGAGCACCGCGATCTCGTCCGGCGACAGCTGGTGCGTCTGGCGCATGGGCGACAGGCAGGCCGCGTGCAGGATCTCGTCCGAATAGGCGTTGCCGATGCCACTGAACAGGCGCGGGTCCGTGAGCGCGCGCTTCAGCGTGTGGCGCTCCCGCGTCAGCATCGCAGCGAACACCTCGAGCGAGGCGGTCATCACGTCGATACCGCCCGGGTCCATGGCGGCCAATGCCTCGGCCCCGCGCACGGCGTGGAGCGACGCACGTCGCTTCGAACCTGCCTCGGTGAGCGTCAGGGCTCCAGAAGAGAAGTCGAACGCACACAGCCCGACCTTGCCGGGCACGGGCGCGCCCGGCGCCTTCCAGTGCAAACGCCCCGCGATCATGAGGTGCAGCACGAGGAAGTGTTCCTGCGGGAACGCGAACACCAAGCGCTTGCCGAGCAGCCGCACGTCCTCGAGCACCCGCCCCTCGAACGCCTCGAGCGGCGGCTCCACCGTGCGCAGCAGGAACGGGCTCCGCAGCCGCACGCGCTCCAGCGCCTGCCCACAGGCGCGTGCGCGGATCGCGTCGACATAAATGGTCAGATCAGGAAGTTCAGGCACTGGACAGACACCAGTACAAGGGACAAGTGAAGAGTACGCCAGTCACAAGGGAGGCGAGGGACAAGGGACGAGGAAGAGCAGGGACAGGGGACAAGGCAGCAGGGCTACCGGATCGTCAGCGAGTCTTTGTCGACCATCGACCAAGGTCGCCGGCCGCCTCATCGGAGCTCACGGTTACAGCACCAAGGCGCGACTACCGCATCTGTCCCGGCGGCGACAGCATGACGCCGAGCCTCGTCCCTGGTCCCTTGGAAACTCGTCCCTTGTCGCTGGCCGTCCTTGTGACTCGAGTACGTGTCCCTTGTCCCTTGGCTCTTGCCGGTCCCCTGTCCCTTGTATCCCTAGTGACTCGAGTACTCGTCCCTCGTCCCTTGGCGAGTACCCGTCCCTTGTCCCTCGGCTGCCGCCTGTCCCCGGTCCCTTGCCGCCCTTGTGACTCGAGTACGTGTCCCTTGTCCCTTGCTCAGCCTCGTGCCGCCAGCAACTGTTCGTACTCCGCCACCGTGTTGCGCACCATGTGGTCGACGCTGAACTGGCGGTGCACGCGCTCGTACCCGGCCGCGCCGTAGCCACGGGCGCGGTCCTCGTCTTGCAGCAGCGTCGCCAGCGCATCGGCCAGCGCCTCGGCATCGCGCGGCGGCACCAGCAGGCCGGTCTCGTCGTGCGCGACCACCTCGGGAATGCCGCCGGTCTCGGTGGCGACGATCGGGCGGGCGCACGCCATCGCATCGAGCAGCGATGTCCCCAGGCCTTCCATCACCGAGCTCATCACGAAGATGTCGGCGGTCTTCATCAGCGACAGGACATCGGTGCGGAAGCCCGGCAGCAGCACGTGCTTCTCGAGCCCGTGGTGATGCACCTGCTTCTCGAGCGCTTGATGCAGCTCGCCCTGGCCGAGGATCACGAGCCTCGCGTCGGGCACCGCGCGCACCACCGATGCGAACGCGTCGATCAGGTAGCGCTGCCCCTTGTGCGGCACGAGCGCCGCGACGTTGAGCACCACCGGCGCGCCATGCGGCAGCCAGAACGTCTCGTGGATCGACACGGGCGGTGCGTCGGCCACGTGCTGCAGGTCCACGCCCTCGTGCACCGTGACGATGCGGTCGGCGGGCACGCGATCGGCGGCGAGGATCCTGCCGATCGCCGCCGAGGCGCAGATGAAGCGATCGACCTGGCGGTACTTGGCCCGCGAGAGCGAGTTGCCGGCGAGCCGGAAGTCGACGCGCCGCGAGGCCACCAGCATCGGCGGCGGCCATGGCATGCGGAAGCCGAGCGCGAGTGCGGCCAGCGCCACGCCGTGTGGGTCGTGCGCGTGAAGCAGGGCCGGGTTGAAGGCGCGGATGATGCGCGCAAGCTTCCAGGCGGCGTGGAAGTCCACCTCGAATCGCGGCGCGAGGGGCACGAGGTCGGGATCCTGCGGTGCCCGCCGCCGCAGTTCCCCCTCGGGATGCGCCACGAGCATCGTCGGGTGGCCGAGGGCGCGCAGGCCCTTCACGGTCAGCAGCGCCTGGTTCTGGCCCCCGCGCCACGTGCGGGCAGTGTCGATGTGGATGGTACGGATGGCCATGGCGTGCGCGTCAGGACGAGTGGCGTTGGCGGTCCCACAACTTGACGTACTTCTGCAGCACGTAGACGGCGCCGAGGAGCGACACCACCAGACCGGGGACGCCGTCGCGGAAGCCGGCACGCGCGATGTAGTTGCGCAGGAACGCCGCCGGGGGATGCACCAGCAGGTGCCAGGCGTGCGCCTTGCGACCCTGCGCCTGCATCTGCTGCGCCGCCAGCGTGGTGTAGTGGTTCATCCGCGCGAGATGGTCGGCCACGTCGGCGTACGGGCGATGCTCGATCTCGCCGCCGAGCTCGGCGACGCTGCCCTGCACCACGAGCGCCTCGTGCACCGGGCGGTCGTCCCAGCGTGCCCGTCGGCGGTCGTACAGGCGGACCGCCTTGTCCGGGTACCAGTCGGTGGATCGGATCCAGCGCCCGAGGTACCACGTGACGCGCGGCATGCGGAAGGCCGCCGGGTCGGGGGCATCGGGCAGGGCGGCGATCGCCTGCCGGAGGCCATCGGTGACCGCCTCGTCGGCATCGAGCGAGAACACCCAGTCGTGTCGCGCCAGGGACGCCGCGTGGTTCTTCTGGTCGCCGTACCCGGTCCACGCGCGCTCGTCGACGCGGGCGCCCAGCGCCCGCGCCCGGGCCACCGTGTCGTCGCGGCTGCCGCAGTCGACGACGATGCACTCGTCGGCCCAGGCAGCAGACCTGAGGGCCTGCTCCACGTGGGCCGCAGCATCCTTCGTGATGACGATCACGCTGATGGGCGGCGGCACGGGGACAGCTTAACGCCTAACGCTTAACGCTTA
>NZ_JBIINP010000257.1:0-5244 GCF_044337415.1 Luteitalea sp. | reverse complement strand
CGCCTAGCGCTTGATGCTTGACGCTTAGCGCTTAACGCCGGACGCCGGCGTCGATAGGGGCTGGGAGCTGGGGGCTCGGAGGCAGAAGGCAAGAGGCACAGAAAGGAAAGGGCCGGGGCCTCCAGGCTGTTCCAGCCCCGAGCCCCCAGCCCCAAAGGTCGAAGGACGACGTCAGAAGCGCTGCCCGCCGCCGGTGGTGTTGGTGGTGCGGTTGGTGCCGGCCACCGACGTGGTGGTACCGGCCGCGGCGTTGCCCGTGCCGGTCGCGGAGCTGAGGGTCACGCTGCCGCCGCCGGCGCCAGAGACGGAGGCTTCCTGCGACGCCTCGAAGTCGACGCGCGACTTCTCGAAGTCGAGGATGGCGCGCTGCTCGTTGTTGCGGGCCTGCGCCAGGTCGCGCTGCGCCTGCAGCACGTTGAAGGTGGTGGAGAGCCCCACACCGAACTTCTTCTGCTCGGCCTCGAGGCGCCGCTCGGCCAGCGTACGGGCTGCCTGGGTCGTCGCCACGCGCTTCAGGTTCGTGTTGACCTGGCGCCCGAGGTCGCGCACCTGCTGCACCACCTGGCGCTCGAGGTCGCGCAACTGCAGCAGCGTCTGCTCGTTCTGCAGCAACTGCCGTTCGAGGTTCACGCGGTTGGCGTTGCGCCCGATCGGGTAGCGGAGGTTCAGGCTCACCGACCAGGTGGGGTACTCGAACGCCAGGACGTCGCCGAGCACCTCGCTGTACGGGCGGGTGTCCTCGCTGATGATCGGACCGGGCTGCAGGCCGTTGCCGGGGCCGCGCGTGATGACGGTGCCGCCCAGGCCGGCCAGGCCGTAGTTGACGTCGGCCGTCAGGCTCGGGAGCACCTGGTTCTTGAAGAAACGGGCGCGGACGTCGTTGCTCTCGAGCTGCTTGCGGGCCTGCTGCAGGTCGAGGCGGTTGGCGATCGCCTTCTGCACTGCCGCCTCGACGTCGACCGGCGAGGTCGCCAGCGACGGCGGATCGGCGGTCTCGAACGTGGTGATCCAGAAGTCGGCCGTCCGAGGGTCGAGGATCAGCGCGCGCAGCTGGTCCTGCGCCTGCGCCACCGTCTGCTCGGCGATGATGACGGTCTCCTCGTTGGCGGCCACCTCGGCCTCGGCCTGCACGATGTCGATGGGCGCCATCGTGCCCACCTCGACGCGCTTGCGGTTGTCGCCCAGCGTCTGGCGCGACAGCTCCAGCGTCTGGCGCTGCACCTCGAGCGCCGACTGCGCGACCACGAGGTCCCAGTAGGCGTTCTTGACCGCCCGCACCGTGCTGACCACCGTGTTGCGGAACTGCATCTCGCTGATGGCGAGGTTGTTCTTGCTGATGAGGATCTGCTGGCGCGTGGCGTCGATGGTGCGGTTCTGGAGCAGCGGCTGCGAGAACGAGAACGTGAAGTTGCCCTGCGTGCTCGGGTTCAGCGTCGCGAACAGGTTGTTGTTCTCGTTACGCGTCGCCTGGTACCCGACCGAGTAGTTGGCGCCGGTCGGCAGCACCTGTTCCACGCCGAAGTTGCCGAACACCTGGTCCTGCTTGAACGACTGCGCGTTGCCCTGCAGGAGCGTGTTCACCGGCTGTTCGAGGCTCTGGTAGAACAGCTGGCTGGTCAGCGCCGGCAGCCACGTGCCATAGGCCTGCACCACGTCGAGTTCCGAGATGCCGGGGTTCATCTTCTGCACCTGGAGCGACACGTTCTGCTCCAGCGCCATGGTCACGGCTTCGTCGACCGACACGCGCCTGACCGGGCCGGTGGCCGCAAGGGGCTGCGTCGAGACCACCGGCGCCTGCAGCAACGGACCTTGCGCCGAGGCCGTCGTGGCGGTGAGGGTCAACGCCAGCGCCGCGAGGCCGCGCCGGAAGGTGTGGGGAACCGATGGGATCACGGACGTCAACTCCATCTCCTGGGAGAACAGCTCGAACCGGCCGGCCGGGACGGATGGCGATGTCCGGGGGATGCGGCCGAACCAATAGACGGATCCTCCGGGATCCCGGTTCGGCGCGGAGTATATCGCCCACCCCGCTCCCGGGGCCGCCCCGGCACCCCTTCTTCGCTGCAATCCGGCCTGATTGGCATTTCCGGTCGGGAAATGCACAATGCCTCGACGCTCCGGGCCCGCACCGCGTCCCCGTCCCCCGCCGGGCCCACAGCCGTCCTCCACAGCCAGATGACCCTGTTTCGTCCGTCCCTGCTGCTCGCCCCGGCCCTGGCCGGAGTTGCCCTGCTCGGCTCCACCCTGCTGGTCCCGGTCGCCGCCCAGGCCCCCGCGCCTGCCGCGCGTCCGCCAGCCGCCACGACCCCGGCGCCCGCGTTCCCCCTCACCATCGACAGCATCATGCGCGGCCCGGCGCTGGTCGGCTACCCGCCGTCGGGGCTCCGGTGGTCGGGCGACGGCGCGCGCCTGTACTTCGAGTGGCAGGTCCGCGGCGAGGACGAGACGGCCACCTGGGTCGTGCAGGCCGATGGCTCCGGACTCCGGCGCCTGTCGGACGAGGAACGCAAGACCGCCCCACCCGTGTTCGGGCAGTGGGACCGCGCGCATCGGCGCGTCCTGGCCGCCACTCGGGGCGACATCGCCCTCATCGACACGGTCGCGGGCACCCGCACCGAGCTCACGCGCATGGCCGGCAACGAGTCGTCGCCGCGCTGGACCCGCGACGAGACGCAGGTGACCTTCGTGCGCGACGGTGGCCTGTACGTCCTGCCCCTGACCGGGGGCGGTGTCCGGCAGGTGGCCGAATCGGGTCAGAAGACGCCGGACCCGAAGAAGACCGACAGCCAGCAGGCCCTCGCCAGGGAGGAAGCCGACCTGCTCGCGCACGTGCGCGAGACCAAGCGTCGGCGCGAGCGCGACGAGGCCCGCCGCGAGAAGGACGCGCTGCCGAAGCTGGAGCTCAAGGCCCGCCAGACGGCCACCGACATGCAGCTCGATCCTTCGGGCCGCGTCGTGTGGGCCATCGTCACCGAGCGCCCCGACGGCGCGAAGACCGCCGACGTGCCCGACTACGTGACCGAGTCGGCCTACATCGAGTCACTGTCGGGCCGCGTCAAGGTCGGCGACGCCCAGTCGAAGGTGATGCTGGCCATCCTCGATCTCCAGACCCGCAAGGCCATCTGGCCGACGCTGCCAGGGGCGGGTGGGACCGAGAAGGCGCCGCGGGAGGTCCGCTGGAGCATGCCGCAGGTGTCCGACGACGGGACGATCGCCGTCGCCTCGGTGCGGGCCACCGACAACAAGGACCGCTGGCTCGTGAAGATCGACGCCGCGACCGGCACGGCCACCGTCCTGGACCACCTGCACGACGATGCCTGGGTGCGCGAGGGGTTCGGCCCGGGGCCGTCGAGCTACGGCTGGCTGCCGGGCGGGCACCGCCTCTGGTTCACGTCGGAGAAGACCGGCTGGATGCACCTCTACACGCTCGACGCTGCCACCGGCGGCGAGGCGCGCGCGCTCACGAGCGGCGCGTGGGAGGTGACCGACGTCGCGTTGTCCACCGACCGGCGCACGTTCTACCTGACGACCACCGAGGTGCATCCCGGTGAGCGTCACCTGTACGCGCTGCCGATCGACGGCGGCACGCCGACCCGGCTCACCGCCCGCACGGGCGCGAACCTGGGGGAGGTGTCGCCCGATGGCCGCACCATCGGCCTCGTGCACTCGACCGGCAACACGCCGCCCGAGGTCCACGTGACGCCCTACGCGAGCGCCGCCACGCCGGTCCGGGTGACCACGAGCCCGGACCCGGAGTGGTCGACGTACCGCTGGCTGGAGCCGAAGGTGATCACCTTCCCGGCGCGCGACGGGCAGGTCCTGCACGCGCGGATCTACACGCCGGAGATGGTCGGCGCGAAGCGGCAGGCGTCGCGGCCGGCCGTGTTGTTCGTGCATGGCGCGGGCTACCTGCAGAACGCCCACAAGTACTGGTCCACGTACTACCGGGAGTACATGTTCCACCACCTGCTCGCTTCGCGCGGGTACGTGGTGCTCGACGTCGACTACCGCGCCAGCGCGGGCTACGGCCGCGACGTCCGCACGGGCATCTACCGCCACATGGGCGGCAAGGACCTCGACGACATCGTCGATGGCGCGAAGTACCTGGTGGCGAAGGAGAAGGTCGATCCGAAGCGGGTCGGCCTCTATGGCGGGAGCTACGGCGGCTTCATCACGTTGATGGCGATGTTCACGACGCCCGACGTGTTCGCGGCCGGCGCGGCGTTGCGGCCGGTGACCGACTGGGCGCACTACAACCACCCGTACACGGCCAACATCCTGAACCTGCCGCAGTCGGATGCCGAGGCGTACCGCAGGAGCTCGCCGATCTACTTTGCCGACGGGCTGAAGGGCGCGCTCCTCATCTGCCACGGCCTGGTCGACGTCAACGTCCACGCGCAGGATTCGATCCGCCTGGCGCAGAAGCTGATCGAACTGCGCAAGGAGCACTGGGAACTCGCGCTGTACCCTGTCGAGGACCACGGCTTCGAGGAAGCCACCAGCTGGGCCGACGAGTACAAGCGGATCCTGAAGCTGTTCGAGAGCAACTTGAAGTAGCGGGCGCGGGGCTGGGGGCTGGGGGCTCGGACAGCACTCAACACGGGGCTAGGGGCTGGGGGCTCGGACAGCGCTCGACACGGGGCGGGGGCTCGGACAGCACTCGACACCGGGGCTGGGAGCTCGGAAGGCGCTGAAGCCCCTGCGGTCCCTGAGCCTCCGCCCCTGGTTCCCGAGCCCCAAGCCCCAAGCCCCTGTCTCTGACCTGACCTGACGCTGACCCTGATGAATCCTGAATCCGTCCTCGACCTGTTCCGCCAGCGTGGTGCCCTGCTCGAGGGGCACTTCGTCCTGTCGTCCGGCCTGCACTCCACGGGGTACCTGCAGTGCGCCCTGATCCTCCAGCACCCGGCTGACGCCGAGGCACTCGGTCGTGCCCTCGGCGAGAAGGTGAAGGCCGCCGGTCACGCCATCGACGTGGTGCTGTCGCCGGCCATGGGCGGCCTCATCATCGGCCACGAGGTCGGGCGGGCGCTCGGCGTGCGCGCCATCTTCGCCGAGCGCGTCGACGGCACGCTCACGTTGCGTCGCGGCTTCGCGCTGCAGCCCGGCGAGCGCGTGCTCGTGGTGGAGGATGTCGTGACCACGGGCAAGAGCACGATGGAGACCGTGCTCGTCGCCCAGCAGGCCGGCGCGACCGTGGCCGCTGCGGCCTCGATCATCAACCGTGGCGGTGGGGACGGCCTG
>NZ_JBIINP010000107.1:0-15057 GCF_044337415.1 Luteitalea sp. | reverse complement strand
CACTCGCGCATGCGGTTGGGCGTGAGCCTGGCGCTGCTCGCCCCGCGCTCAATTCTGAACTCTGAATGTCGCTGCGCCCGCCTGAATTGCTACTGCGTGTCGCGCACTCGACGGCCGACCTGCCGACCGCCGTGCCGTGAATCCCGCGCCTGTGCTGCACGCGTCGCGGCCGGCGTGCCTTGTGCGGCCGTTGCACAGGCCGGACATCCTTGCACCGGCGTGGGACGCGTGCACGTGCGTGGGGAGCCCCAGCCCCACGCCTGTGACTCACCGGTGCGGCGGAATGTCCTGAATCGGGACGGCCTGCTCCACAGGGCCGCAGGCATGCACGCCGCCCGCGCCGCTCAAGCCGCCAGGGTGCGGTGGGCGTGAGCCCGGCAACGCGCGCCCCGCGCTCAATTCTGAACGCTGAATGTCGCTGTACCCGCCTCAACTCCTACTGCGTGTCGCGCACGCGACTGCCGACTGCCGACCTTCGACTGCCGGGGGCACTCACTTCATCGCCTCGGCGATCTCGTAGTCGTAGATCAGCGCGGCCTCGGCGGTCGCGTTGAACCGCGCGCCAAGGTCGCGATGCAGCGGGTGCGTCAGGTATGCCTGCAACCCCGCCACGTCGTCGAACTCCAGCAGCGCGATCCACGGGAAGCTGGGGAAGCCGCCGAGGACGTAGGTCGGCGCCGGGTCCAGGTGCGCGCCGATGCGGAAGCCGCGCACGCTCGGCACCTCACGCGCGGCCACGCGCATCGACTCGAGCAGGCCGTCGCGCTCCTCGTCGGTCACGTCCGGCCGCGGCCGGAACAGCACCACATGGACGATCACGGCGCCTACTCGTCCTTCTTCTTCTTCTTCCGGTCGGCCGGCGGCAATTCGCCGACGCGCCACGTCTTGCCGCGCTTTGCCGGCGGAGCGGCGCTGCCGGCCGACCTCGGCGTCGCGTCGCCACGTGCCCCTCGATCGCGCCAGTCGCCCCGCGGCGCACCACTCGGCGCACCACGACGAATGCCCGGGCCGCTCGGCTTCCACGCCGGACGATCGCCCTTCGGCTTGAACCCGCCACCGTCACCCTCAGGCCGCTCGGATCGCGGCTTGAACGCCGGCCTGTCGCCGTCCGGCCGATCCGCGCGTGGCTTGAACGCGGGGCGATCGCCCTTGGGCTTCCAGCCGCCTTCGCCTCTCGGCTTCGGCGGGCCGTAGTCAGGCCTGTCCTCGCGCGGCTTGAATGGCCGGTCGCCGCTGGGGCGATCGCTCTTGGGCTTCCAGCCGCCTTCGCCTCTCGGCTTCGGCGGGCCGTACTCAGCCCTGTCCTCACGTGGCTTGAACGGTCGATCGCCCGAGGGCCGATCCGCCTTGGGCTTCCATGCCGGACGATCACCCGCGGGTCGATCGGCGCGCGGCGTGTACGGCCGATCACCCTTGGGCTTCCAGCCGCCTTCGCCTCTCGGCTTCGGCGGGCCGTAGTCAGCCCTGTCCTCACGCGGCTTGAATGGCCGATCGCCCGTGGGCCGATCCGCCTTCGGCTTCCACGCGGGGCGATCGCCGGTAGGCCGGTCGCCTCGTGGGGTGAACGGCCGGTCGCCGCTGGGCCGATCACTCTTGGGCTTCCAGCCGCCTTCGCCTCTCGGCTTTGGCGGGCCGTAGTCAGCCCTGTCCTCACGTGGCTTGAACGGTCGATCGCTCGAGGGACGATCCGACCGGGGCTTGAACGCCGGGCGATCGCCCTTGGGTTTCCATGCCGGACGGTCGCCTGACGGCCTGTCGCCGCGCGGGGTGAACGGTCGATCGCCCGCGGGCCGATCCGCCTTCGGCTTCCAGGCCGGTCGCTTGCCCTGAGCGGAGTCGAAGCGCTCGCCGCGCTCCTCTGGTACCCGGTACCCGGTACCCGGTACCCGGTCTTCCTTTTGCTTCCACGCGGGGCGATCGCCGCGCTCGGCGTTGCCGTCCGCTCCCCGATACCCGCTCCCCGGCTTGCCCTGAGCGGAGCCGAAGGGCTTGCTGCCCTTCATCCACGGCCCGCGCCCCTCGGCCGCCTGCGACGCCCACCGCGCCCGCTTCACGTCGCGCGGCACCTTGTACACCTCGCGCGGATCCTTGTGCTCGCCGCCCGGCCGCCACGAGTCCCCACGACGCGGCGGCTTGGTCGCGTCCATCGCGTCGCCCGGCGTCTCCCACAACCGGCCGCGCTGGAACCACTTGATCACGGCCGTCGGGTGCTGACGCTGCAACTGCTTGAGGGTCGGCAGCAGATCCTCCCGCACCGGTGCACGGAAGGCGGTCGGCTGATCGTCGACGATGATGGTCCAGAATGCGCCGCGCGCCATGAGGATGTGTCCTTGTGAGTGATCGAGAGGCGTCGAGGCGTCGGCCCGAAGGTGCCGACGCCCCAGCATGTCGAATTTCGAATTTCAGATTGCCGGGATCAGAGCAGCCCGTCCCCAAGCCCCAGCCGCTCGAGCCGCTTGATCTTCTCCACCAGCGTCGTCCGCTTCACGCCCAGCAGGTCGGCCGCGCGACTGCGGTTCTGCTCGGTCCGCGCCAGCGCCTGCGCGATGTACACCCGCTCGACCACCGCGAGCTCGCGCTCGAGGTCGAGCCCCTGCTCCGGGAGCGCAATGGTCACGCCACGCTCGCCCGGCTTGTCGCCGCGCACGTCGGGCGGCAGCACGCTCACGTCGATCTGCGACCGGCCCGGACTCAGCGCCAGCGCCCGCTCCACGGTGTTCTCGAGCTGACGGATGTTGCCCGGCCACTCGTACGCCATCAGCCGGCGCATCGCTTCCTGCGAGAACGTCACGTCGGTGCGCGGCGGCACCGCCAGCGCGCCGAGCCGCTGCAGCATGTCGCGCACCAGCAGCGGCACGTCGTCGCGCCGGTCGCGCAGCGGCGGCAGTTGCACCGGGATCACGTTGAGGCGGTAGAACAGGTCCTCGCGGAACGTCCCCGCCTTCACCATGCCCTCGAGGTCGGCGTTGGTCGCCGCGAGCACGCGCACGTCGATCCGGATGGGTCGCGCCTCGCCGATCCGCTCCACCTCGCGCTGCTGCAGCGCCCGCAACAGCTTGGCCTGCAGCAGCACCGGCATCGTCGCGATCTCGTCGAGGAACAGCGTGCCGCGATTCGCCACCTCGAAGCGCCCGGGCCTGGCGGCCACGGCACCCGTGAACGCACCCTTGGTGTGCCCGAACAGCTCGGCCTCGAGCAGCGACTCGGGGATGGCGCTGCAATTGAGCGCCACGAACTTCTCGCCGGCCCGCGGACTCAACTGGTGGATGGCCCGCGCCACCAGTTCCTTGCCGGTGCCCGTCTCGCCGAGGATCAGGATCGTGCTCGTGGTGGGCGCCACCGTCTCCACGACCTTGAACACCTCCTGCATGGCGGCGCTGCGCCCGACCAACTGGTCCAGCCGATACCGCTCCCGCAACTGCTCGCGCAGGTAGGTGTTCTCCTCCCGCAGCCGCTGCCGCTCGAGCGCACGCCCGAGCGCGAGGTCGAGCTCCGCGAGCTGGAACGGCTTGGTCACGAAGTCGGCCGCGCCCTGCCTGATGGCCTCGACCGCCGCGCGGATCGACCCGTGGCCGGTCACCACCAGCACCACGATTTCCGGATACCGCGCCCGCGCCGCCTCGAGCACCGTGGTGCCCTCGCCATCGGGCAGCCGCAGGTCCGTGAGGACCACGTCGAAGGCGAACCCCTCGAGTTGCTCGAGCGCCTCGGCCACCGTGGAGGCCTCGGTGACCTCGAATCCCGCGCCCGACAGGTACTCCGCCACGCCCCGGCGGAACGCGCCTTCGTCATCGACGAGAAGGAGGGGACGAAGGGGGGCGCTCATGTAGCGTCAGTATTTTGACACAGGTCCCGTCTTCGAGTCGGACGACCTGACAAATACCCTCGCGGGAGCCCGGGTGATGCCCGCCCCGCCCTCAATTCTGAACTCTGAATTCTGAACTGTTCTACAGGTCCGTCCCGTGAGGTCCGATACCACCTCTCGGTACGGCCAGCACATGACTTCCCTCGGCCCTCTGGGCGATCTCTTCCACAAGCTGAACAATCACCTCGGCATCGTGCTGGTGAACGCCGAGCTGATTGAAGCCAAGTGCCCCGACGAGGGCACCCGGACCCGCGCCGCCGACGTGGTCCAGGCGGCGGTCAGCGCCCTGAACGCCGTGAAGGAGATCCACCGCCAGTTGCCGGCCGATCTCCTCGACACGCGCGATCCGTCAAAAAACTAGCGGATCGGATGTGTCAGATAGTCAATATTTTGACTATCTGACCTCATTCCTCTTGCCTCGTGTCGCAGAAGAAGTTGCCAGAAGACGCTAAACTATTAATTCTAAATAGCTTGTAAACACGCCTCAATTATTACTCGCCCTGTCACGCAATTGGCACCGTCGTTGCTCTATGGAAGGCCGGTGCCGGTGCGATCCCGGTCCAGCCGACGATATACCGGCGGCAAGTGACAGGAGACTGACGTGTTGCAGCCCCTTCGTGAAGACCAGCAGAGTCGGGTGATCGCCAGCCGGGCGTTCGTGGAAGCCCTGGCGCGTCGCATGGCGGCCTCGATGCCGTCGGGCGTCGATGTCGGCGACCTCGTCCAGGACGGCATGCTCGGCCTCATCGACGCCGTCCACCGCTACGACGAGGGGCGCGGTATCCGCTTCGAGACATTTGCCGAGCGCCGCGTGCGCGGCGCCATGATCGACGCGCTGCGTCGCGACGCCTGGCCGCGCGGCGTCCGCCGCATGCGCCGCGAGATCGAGGCCGCCCGCGAGGCGCTGCGCGTCTCGACCGGCGCCGAGCCGTCGCTGGCCGACCTGGCCGCCCATCTCGGCACCGACGAGGAACGCCTCGGCCGCATGATCGTGCGCATCAACACCATCGAGGCCACCTCGGCGGCCTCGGGCGGCGACAGCGCCGACGCCCACCTGCCGCCCGGCTGCGTGCCCGGCGCCACGCCGCTGCCCGACGAGCGGTATGTGGTGGTGGAGCGGCGCGCCCGCCTCCGCGAGGCGATGGCCCGCCTGCAGCCGCGTGACCGCAAGCTGCTCTCGCTCTACTACTTCAACGACGCCACGATGAAGCAGATCGGGCAGGCGCTCGGCGTCAACGAGTCGCGCATCTCGCAACTGCACGCCCGCGCCCTCACCCGGCTCAAGGACGCGCTGCTCGCGACCGGCTACACCGACGGCGCCTCGCGCCTGGCCGCGCTGGTCGACCTGCAGGAGGCGCGCACCCTCCGCGCCGCCGAGCACGACGCCGTGCTCGACGCCGCCACGCCGAAGGGCAAGCTGCTGACCTACCCGACCACGTCGCGCACCACGCGCAGGAGCTCGGCCAGCCGGAACGGCTTGGCGAGCCAGCGGCAGCCGCTCTCGTCGAGGAACCTGGCGGCCTCGGTGCCCGTCACGTCGCCGGTCACGAAGATCACCCGCCGCGCCTGAGGCGGGCTGATCGCCGCGATGGCCCGATAGAACGTCGGGCCATCCACGCGCGGCATGCGCAGGTCGCAGATGACGGCATCGAACGTCTGCGCCTGCGCGCGCGCCAGCGCCTCCTGCCCGTCCCCCGCCATCGTCACCTCGAACCCCGCGTCGCGCAGCGTGTCGGCCACCGCGCCGGCCAGCGCCGGCTCGTCGTCTGCCAGCAGCACGCGCAGGCCCTCGCCGAAGCGGTCCGACGTGTCGGCCACGACCGTGGTCTGCATGCGCGGCGCCTGCACCGTGGCGCCTGCGGCTGGCAGCACCACGGCGAACCGCGCCCCTGCGCCCGGCGTCGAGGCCACGTCGATGCGCCCGCCGTGCTCGGCCACGATCGCCTGCACCACCGCGAGGCCGAGGCCCGTGCCCTCGCCGACGTCCTTGGTCGTGAAGAACGGGTCAAAGATCCGGCTCACGACGTCGGCCGTCATGCCCGGCCCGTCGTCTTCCACCTCGATCCGGACGTGATCGGTGTCGTCGCGCGACGTGCGCACGCGCACCAGGCGACCCACCTCGGCCCGCACCATCGCGTGCTCGGCGTTGATGAGCAGGTTCAGCACCACCTGCTGCAACTGGTGCGGGTCCGCGAACACGTCGGGCAGGTCGTCGGCAAGGTCCACGCTCACACGCAGCCCCGCCCGCTGGAGGTCTTCCTCGCGCAGGCGCACCGTTTCGGCGACCACCTCGTTGAGCGGCACCATCAGGCGGGTCGTCTGGCGCTTGCGCGCGAAGGTCAGCAGTTGCCGCGCAATGCGCGCCGCCCGCTCGGCCTCCTTATGCAGCGTGTGGAGACCCGAGGCGAGCGGCGTGCGGGCGCCCTGCACGCGCAGGCGCTCGGCCAGCGCCAGGATGGCGCCCAGCGGGTTGTTCAGCTCGTGCGCCACCCCCGACATCGTCTGGCCCAGGGCGGCCATCTTCTCGGCCTGCAGCAGCTGCTGGTACAGGTCGCGCGACTGCTCCTCCCGCCGCCGCCGCTCCCCCACATCGCGTACCAGCACCTGGACGCAACGACCCGACAACGTTCCGACCTGAAGTCGCTGGGTGCCCCGAAGTTCATGGGTGCCCTGAAGTTCGTGGGTGCCCTGAAGTTCGTGGGTGCCGACGTTTACGTCGGCACTCCCCCCGGCACTCCCCCCGCCCACCACCGCCGTGATCTCCACATGGGCGACGCTGCCATCGGCCCGCCTCAGCCGTGCGGGCATGTCGACGATGGGGTGCGGTTCACGGAGTGCAGCGCGAAGCCGATTGCGCTCTTCGGGGTCCACCCAGGCGGCATCGGCGAACAACTCGGGCGGCGTGCCGCTGGCGCCGCGCAGCAGCGCGAGCAGCGCGGGATTGGCGGCAATCACCCGTCCCGGGCCCTCAGGAGTGAGGGAGACGATGGCCAGGCCGACGGGCAGGAGATCGGCAAGCGCCTGCCACGGCTGTTCGTCCGGAGGGTGACCGTCCGTTTCGATCAGTGCGGCCATGAGCGCGCGGCCACTCTAGCAGGAATTCGAAATCCGGAATTCCGAATTCCTCGGGTCGGATGACTCATCCGGCCGCGGCGGCTTCAGTAGGTCGGGCCGGACGTCTCCATCCGGCCGCGTGGATCAGAAGGTAGGGCCGGATGTCCCCATCCGGCCGGAACTCGGAAAGGTCATGGAGAAGTTCATGCGTACTGTGCTTCGTTCGATGGTGGCGGCTGGTGTGGTGGCGCTCTCGGTGGTGGCGATGCCGATGCCGGTGGAGGCGCAGTCCAAGCGCCCGACCGTGGCGGTGCTCGACCTCGACTTCGGCAGCGTCCAGCAGTGGTGGTCGGGGAACTGGGACATCGGCAAGGGCGTGGCCGACATGATCGTGGACGAGCTGGTCAACGACGGCTCGTTCCGCATGATCGAGCGCAAGCGGCTCGACGCCATCCTCGCCGAGCAGAACTTCTCCAACAGCGACCGCGCCGATCCGAGCGCGGCCGACATGGCCAAGATCGGCAAGGCCCTGGGGGTGCAATACCTCCTGGTCGGCTCGATCACGAAGTTCGGCACCGAGAACAAGAGCGTTGGCGTGGGTGGCGGCGGCTGGGGCGGCGGCAACTTCGGCCTGGGCAAGGTCGGCACGTCGAAGGGCAAGGCCACCGTGGCGCTCACCGTGCGGATGATCGACAGCTCGACGGGCGAGATCATGATCAGCGCCAAGGGCCAGGCCGAGTCGTCGCGCAGCGGGTTGCTGCTCGGGGGCGGCGGCGGGTCGGGTGCGGCCGGCTTCGGCGACATCCAGATCGGCTCGTCGGACTTCCGCGAGACCATCCTCGGCGAGGCCACCGAGAAGGCCGTGACGCAGGTGACCACGAACCTCGTGGCCAAGAAGGGGAACCTTCAGGAGTAATTCAGAGTTCAGAATTCAGAATGAAGGGCGGGGCGGGCAACGCCGGGGCTTCCGCGGAAGCGTTGGCAATGTTGGCCCCGCACTGAATTCTCAGGTAGGGCGCGATGTCCCATCGCGCCGTGAGCCCGCAGTCGCGTCGATCGATGACGGCGGGGTGAGGACACCCCGCCCCACTGCTCAAACCGATGGCCCTCAGCTACCAGGTCCAGAAATACGGCCACTCGTCCGGGTTGGCCACCAACCCCGCCCGCACCGGGTTCATCCGCAAGTAGTCGACCTTCGCGTCGAAGTGCTCGTCGCGCCGCAGGCGATGCTCGAAGAAGTCGCGCTGCCAGTCGACGCCAGCCTCCCTGGCGAGATACCGCTTCCAGTACATCACCGTGTGCGTGAGCGGTGTCTCGGCCGCCACGGTCGCAATGAGGTGGAGGTGGTCGGGCATCAGCACGCAGGCGTGCACGCGCCATAGCGCACGGCCCTGTTGGAACTCCAGCGAGCGGTGGATTACCGCGGCGACCGTCTCGTGGCACAACTGGTTGAGGCGCCTGGGCCGCGTGCACACCGTGAGCAGATAGGTCGAGGGAGCCCGCCGTTCGGACGGCGTGCCATGCGGGAGTTGGCGGCGCTCCGGCCACCGCACATCGTGAATCCACTCTTCGCGTACCTCAGGCATGGTCCAGCACTGAGCGAAGGGTGTGCCAGCGTCGCGTCGCGTGCTGGGCCGCATGTGGTCATGGGAATGCGCAGGCGATGCGATCCAGCCGCGCGCGAGGGTGTGAAATTCCTGCCAGGTAGCGCGCGATGTGGCTATTCAGGCAGGGCGCGACGTCCCCCGCAAACAGGTAAGGGCGCGATGTCCCCATCGCGCCGTTGGTCGGCAGACCCGCGCCGTGAGCCCGCAGTCGCGTTGATCGATGACGGCGGGGTGGGACACCCCGCCCTACCTCTGACCGATGGCCTTCATCGACCTGGTCCAGGTAGGGCGCGATGTCCCCATCGCGCCGTTGGTCGGCAGACCCGCGCCGTGAGCCCGCAGTCGCGTTGATCGATGACGGCGGGGTGAGGACACCCCGCCCTACCTCTGTGGTTACCCCTGTGGTTCGTTGCGCGGTCCGAGCGCGAACGTCATCGTGCCCTCGGCGACGACCTGGTCGCCGACGCGCGCCACGCCCTTCAGCACACCCATGCGGCTGCGCAGGCGCTGCACGTGCGCCTCGATGATCACCGTGTCGCCCGGGTGCACCGGCCGGCGGTACCGCACGCGCTCGATCCCCATGAAATAGATGAGCTTCTCGCGGTTCTCCGGCTTGGCGAGGATCAGGATGGCTCCCACCTGCGCCACGGCCTCGGTGAGGATCGTCGGCGGCAGCACGGGCGGCTGCCCGTGCACGCGCGACAGGTAGCTCTCGTCTCCCGTCACGTTCTTCACGCCGACCACGCGCGTGTCCACCTCGAACTCCGTGATGCGGTCGACGAGGAGGAACGGGTATCGATGCGGCAGGATCCGCTCGATGGCCTGGTAGTCGAAGGGGACGGTCAGTTCCATGGGCTCCGGCAGTATAATCCGCCCCTTGCCGTGACAGAGCCGACCCCGCCCAGCGACTTCGCCAGGACCGCGCGCGCCATCAGCGATCAGGAGACGCTGCGCACGCTGTTCGACCTGGGTCGCCGGGTGATGTCGGTGCTGTCGCTCGAGGAGCTCCTCGAGACGATCCCGCGGCTCATCGAGCGGCTCATCCACTTCGACGCCTTCGCCATCTACATGCTGGACGAGGCCGGCGCCACCCTGCGCGTCGACTATTCGGTGGGATACCCGACCGGGGTGGCCGAGTCGATCCGGCTGGCCGTCGGCGACGGCCTGGTCGGCATGGCCGTGCAGGACCGCCGCGCGGCGCTGGTGAACGACCTCGAGAACGACCCCTACTACAAGGGGTACGTGCCCGGCATGCGGGCGTCGATCGTGGTGCCGCTGGTGTACCGCACGCGCACCATCGGCGCCCTCAACATCCTCAGCGCCCATCGCCACGCCTTCACCGAGAAGGACCTCGCCATCGTCCGCCAGTTCGGCGTGCACGCGGCGACGGCGCTCGAGAACGCCCGGCTCTACACGCACGCGGCCAAGAATGCGCAGGTCTTCGAGTCGCTGCTCGAGATCAGCCGCGAGGTGTCGTCGATCCTCGACGTCGACCTCCTGTTCGAGCGCATCGCCGCCGTCACCCGCAAGGTGATCGACTACAAGGCGTTCGCCATCATGCTGATGGACGCCTCGTCGCGGCGCCTCGAGATCAAGCACCTCGCCTCGCCCTACGGCGTCAACGAGAAGCTCACGAGCATCGAGCTCGGCAAGGGCCTCACCGGCTACGCGGCGCTCCACAAGGAGGTCGTGGTGGTCGGCGACGTGCGCGAGGACCCCCGCTACCTCGAGCTGTTCGACACCATCACCTCCGAGATGGCCGTCCCCCTGATCTACCAGGGCGACTGCATCGGCGTGCTCGACCTCAGCACCGAGGAGCGCGACGCCTTCGACGCGCACGAGGTGGAGTTCGCCACGCTGCTCGGCGGGCAGTTCGCCATCGCCATCCAGAACGCGCGGCTGTATCACGAGCTCTCGACCAACCAGGCGCGCATCGAGCGCGAGCTGCGGTTCGCGCAGCGCGTGCAGGCGGCCCTGCTGCCGCAGGAAGTGCCGGCGCGCATCCGCGGCCTCGACATCGCCGCGCGCTTCGACGCCGCGCGCGAGCTCGGCGGCGACTTCCACGACTACCTCGACCCGCTCGCCAACCAGCTCGTGGTGGCGCTCGGCGACGTCTCGGGCAAGGGCGTGCCCGCAGCGCTCTACGCGGCATTCGCGTCGGAGCTCGTGCGGTCGCGCACCTTCCGCAAGCGCTACATGCCGACGGCGATCACCCCCGCCACGGTGCTGCAGGTGGTCAACACGATCCTGCACGAGCGGCAGCTCGAGGAGATGTACTGCACCCTGTGCTACAGCCTCTTCGACATCAAGCGCCGCACGGTGACGATGTCGAATTCGGGCGTGCCGTACCCGTTGAAGATGAGCGCGGCGGGCGAGATCACGTGGCTCGACGTGACCGGCGTGCCGCTCGGGTCGTTCCCGGCCATCGAGTACGACGAGTGCGTGATCCCGTACACGAAGGGCGACGTGTTCCTCTTCTACTCCGACGGCGTGTCCGAGGCGATGGACGCCGACGGCGACGAGTTCGGGCGCGAGCGCATCGCCGAGGTCATGCAGGCGCAGCGCGGCCGCACCGCCCGCGAGATCGTCGACGCCATGTTCGTGGCCGTCGCGGCCTTCCGCGGCGACGCCGAACAGAACGACGACATCACGGCCCTCGCCGTCCGCGCCCTGTGATCCTCGAACTCCTCCTCGCGTCGACGCTGGTCCCAGGTAGGGCGGGGTGTCCCACCCCGCCGTTGGGCGCGGGGCGGTTGAACGGCGCGATGGGACATCGCGCCCTACCTTGGGAAGGTAGGGCCGGCTCTCCGAGCCCGGCCGTCGCGGGCGCAAGCGAAGCGCGCGCCCCGAGAATTTCGAATTTCGAACTTCAAATTGCCCCCGCTGCGCCCGACGCCAAGCGCGCAGAGCTCGCGGAACGCTTCACGCGCGAGCTCCAGCGGATTGCGGAGGGCGTCGACGGCAGCATCTCCTACCTGATCGTCGATCTCACGACCGGCGAGCGCTTCGCCCGCCGCGCCGACGAGCCGTTCCCCACGGCCTCGGCGATCAAGATCGGCATCCTCCACGAGCTGTTCGTGCAGGCCGACGCCGGCCGCGTCCGCCTCGACGAGCCGCGCCCGCTGCCGCCCGCGGCGCGCGTCGGCGGCTCGGGCATCCTGCAGCGCCTGTCGTCGCCGCACCTCTCGCTGCGCGACCACGCCATGCTGATGATCCTGCTCAGCGACAACTCGTCCACCAACGTGCTCATCGACGCGCTGGGCATGGAGACGATCACGGCCCACATGCACGCGCTCGGCGCCAAGGGCTACCGGCTGCGGCGGCGGATGATGGACGGCGCGGCGGCGGCGCGCGGCGACGAGAACGTGGCCAGCGCCAGCGACCTGGTGGTGGTGATGGACGCGCTGCGGACCGGGCGCGGGCTCACTCCGGCGAGCCGCGACGAGGCCATCCGCATCCTCCGCGAGTACGGCCCCACCGCCATCCGCGCCGGCGTGCCGGCCGACGTCCCCGTGGCCGCCAAGCCCGGCGGCCTCGACGGCGTCCGCACCGAGGTCGCCTGGGTCGAGGTGAAGGGCCGCCCCTACCTCCTGTGCGTGATGACCAGCTTCCTGGCCACCGACGCCGACGGCGATCGGGCGATCACGGATCTGTCGCGCACGGCCTACCGGTACTTCTCCCGCCTCGGGAACGCCGGCGTCGAAGGTCGCTTGTTGCCCCAGTAGGGGCGTGCCCCACCTGACGGCTGTCGATCGCAGGGTGCGACGACATGCCGCACTCGCGAGCCCCGATCGTCCCCCTACACTCGCTGTCCTTGGCGCATGACGCGCCGCTGGGAGGTGAGTGTGGCGTTCGTGTTCGACCGACGATGGCTTGCCGTCGCTGGGCTCGTGTGGGTGTGCGGCGTCGTACCGACGGCGGCGCAGGACGTCTTGAGGATGACGGGCTCCGTGGTGGAGGCCTCGGGTGGCGCCATCGCCGGAGCCGAGGTGCGTGTGCTCTCGGGCACCACGGTGGTCAGGCAGGGCCGCACCGATCCTGCCGGCACCTTCGTCTTCGACGATCTGGTCCCCGGTCGCTACGCGGTCGAGGCCTCGCGCGATCCCTTCGCGCCGACGCGCCTCGACGTCGACCTCGGCGGCGCCACGGCGCCCCTGCGGCTCGTCCTGGAGGTTGGCGCGGTGCGCGAAGCGGTCACCGTGAGCGCTGCCGCCACCGACGCGCTGGCCCTCGAGGCCCCGGCCGGTACCGGGTCGCGCCTCCCGATCTCGGTCCGCGACACGCCCGCGACGGTCACCATCGTTTCGCGCGAACTCATCGAGCAGCGAGGTGCCCTCGACACCCAGGAGATCCTGCGGAGCGTGCCCGGCGTGACGGCGGCGGCGCCGCCGGGATCGGCCGGCTCGGTCGTCTATCGCGGCTTCGGGGCAGCGCAGCTCACGCAGCTGTTCAACGGCATCACCGTGCAGTACGACGCCATTGCCGCGCGCCCGGTGGACAGCTGGGTGTACGACCGTGTGGAAGCCATCGGTGGCCCGTCGACGTTCCTCTACGGCGCCGGCGCCGTCGGCGGATCCATCAACTACGTCACCAAGATCGCGCAGATGGCCCGCAACACCGCCAGCGCCCAGCTCCGCGTCGGCTCGTTCGGCACCGTCGAGGGATCGGCAGGGGTCAACTGGCGGTTCGGCCAGGGACGCGTGCGGCACGCCGTGCGCGTCGACGCCAACCAGAGCGTCACCGACGGCTACGTCGACCGCACCGATCGCTCGGCGTTGTCGTCGGCGGCTTCGTGGCGCGTCGACGCCGGCTCACGCCTGTCGCACACGCTGGCCGTGGAGTACCAGCACGAGACGGCCGACCGGCCGTACTGGGGCACGCCGCTACTCACGCCCACCGTCGGCAACGGCCGCGTCCTGGCAGGCACCCGCTACAAGAACTACAACTCGTCGGACGGCCTGTACGAGCAGAAGGTCGGGTGGGCGCGATCGCTCACCGACGTGCGCCTCGGCGATGTGCAACTCACCAACACGGTCTACTTCTACGACGCGTTGCGCGACTACCAGAACGTCGAGGTGTACCGCTTCGTGTCCGACAACACGCTGGTGTCGCGCTCGTCGCCGCTGCTGCAGCGGCACGACCAGCGCCTCCTCGGCGATCGGGTGCAGGCGGCCTGGTCGGGGCGCCTCGGCCCGCTGGCGATGGACTGGGCAGGCGGCGTCGATGTGAGTGCCAACGAGCAGACGCGCTTCCCGCTCTCGCTCAACAGCACCGTCAGCATCGTCGATCCCATCAACTTCACGACGGAGAGCTTCTTCAGCATCCCGGGCATGGTCCCGGTCTACACGCCCGATCGCACCAACGATGTCACCACGGTGGCGGCATACGTCGAGAACCGCACGAAGCTGACGTCGGCCTTCAGCCTGGTCACCGCCCTGCGCGCGGAGCGGATCCGGCTCGAGGGCACCAACCTCCGCCCGGCAACGGTGTCGCCCACCAACCCGGCGTACTTCGAGAACGTGTACACGCCGGTCACGGGTCGGGCCGGGATCGTGTTCAGCCCGGTGGCCGCTGCCAACATCTACGCGCAGGTCAGCACGGCGGCCGATCCGCCCTCCGGCATCCTCACGACCGCCAGCTTCGCGCAGGTCCGCACCTTCGACCTCACCACCGGCAACCAGGTGGAGGTCGGCACCAAGATCGACCTGCCAGGGCAGCTGGGGGGCCTCACGGCGTCGGTCTTCCGGATCGTGCGGAAGAACCTCGCCATCGCCGACCCGCTCAACCCGGGCACGACGATCCCGGTGGGCCAGCAGTCGTCGCGTGGCGTCGAGGTCGCGGCGTCGTTGCGGCCGGTCCGCATGGTGCGTGCCGACGTGAACTACGCCTGGGTCGACGCCACCTTCGACGACCTGGTGGAGAACGTCGGCGGTGTCGCCGTGTCGCGCAACGGCAACGTGCCGCCCAACACGCCGACGCACGTGGCCAACGCCTGGGTGACGGTGACGCCAACGCCGGGCCTCGACCTCGGCGTCGACTGGCGTGCCGTGTCGTCGCGCTTCGGCAACACGGCCAACACCATCGGCGATGGCAGCTACACGCTCGTCGGCGCGTTCGCCTCGTATCGCTTCTGGTCGCGCCTGCTGCTGACCGGTCGGATTCGCAACATCGCCGACACGGAGTACGCCGCCTCGATCACCGGCACGCCGATGTTCTTCCTCGGCGCCCCACGCTCGGTGGACGTCACCGTGCGCGTCGACTTCTGAGTCGGCACACGCTCAGCGCGTGGAGGGCGGCGCGGGCCACGCGACCCGCGCCGTCTTCACCGTGCCATCGCGCCAGGCGACGATGAGGTCGCCCCCGTCGCGCGCCAGCATCGGGATCCCCGTGGCGCGGCCGTTCGCGGCGGTGGCCACGGTCAACGACTCGCCGCGGGTCGTCATCGTCACCTCGCGCAGGCGCACCTCGCCGCCCCCGCCGCTGCGTTCCAGCCAGCTGGCCACCGTCCGGC
Organism: Luteitalea sp.; assembly: GCF_044337415.1. Classification (GTDB taxonomy): domain Bacteria; phylum Acidobacteriota; class Vicinamibacteria; order Vicinamibacterales; family Vicinamibacteraceae; genus Luteitalea. The sequence goes on along the minus strand of NZ_JBIINP010000107.1, from coordinate 20 downwards.
CGTCCTCGAGCAGCGCCACG
>NZ_JBIINP010000089.1:0-16933 GCF_044337415.1 Luteitalea sp. | reverse complement strand
CGACCCCCGAGCCCTCGGGGTTCGACATCTCGGAACTGAACCTGCCGTCGCGGCACCGGGTGAACATCGGCGCCAACTACAACGGTCCGCGGATGCTGGGCAACCTGTCGATGAGCTACGCCAGCGATGCGTACTGGCAGGACGTGCTCGACTCCCGCTACCACGGTTACACCGACGCGTTCACGCTGGTGAACGGCACGTTCGGCTACAAGATCACCGACACGTTCACGGCCTCGATCAAGGTGCTCAACCTGTTCGACCAGGAGATCCAGCAGCACATCTTCGGTGACGTGATGCGGCGCCAGGCGGTGCTCGAGCTCCGCATGCGCGTCGGCGCCAAGCCGTAAGGTCGGGCGTTCCTCGGCCCGGCGGTCCTGCCGCCGGGCTGTCCGATCCTCGACCGGTCGCCACCCCCTGCAGGAGGCGGGCCCGAGGCCGCTGCCGAAGCCGCCTGCACGGGCCACCTCCTGCCCGTGGCCCCGTTGCGGTCCTGGGCGATTTATACTTTCCCGCCCGTACGTGTCCGAGACGCCCCCACTTCCGCACCACTCCCACGAACTGCCCCGCACGCCCCCGGCCGAATGGTCGCGTGCCGGCGTGGTCCGCCTGCTGGTCATCCTCGCGGCCGTGGTCGTGGTGCCGCTGCTCTGGCGTCCGGCCATGGCGCGGTTGTCGACGCGCGCGGTGCAACCGAGCTACCTGCCTGCCCTCGAAGCCTCGCGTGAGCGCATCGCCTTCCGCCCTGGCCCCATCGAGGACCTGAAGCGCCTCCGCCCGTCGTACGTCTTCATCGGCGACTCGATGCTCGGTACGCGCATCGACGCCGGCTACCTCGCCGGACTGCTCGGCCAGGACGTGGCGATGCTGGCGCGCGCCGGCACCGGTCCGGCGTACTGGTACCTGAGCTTCAAGAACTACCTGATCGCCAGCGGCGAGCGGCCCAAGGTCACGTTCTTCTTCTTCCGGGACCTGAACATGACCGACCCGCTGTTCAGGCTCACGGGCCCGTTCCGCTGGTCGCTGGACGAGGTCGCGCAGGCCGCGGAACCAGCCCTCGACGACGTGATCGCGGCGCGCATGCGCGGGCCGTGGTTCCGCGTCCACCAGGCGGTGAACGCGGCGTACGACATCGACCGGGCCAACGCGTACGTCGAGCGGCAGTTCTACGACTGGCCCACGCGGTTGTGGACGGCCGACGAACCGGGGCGCCGCGCGTTCCTCGACACGCTGAACTTCGAAATCATGGGCCTCGACCGCCTCCGTCCCATGGCGGCGGCCGACCTGCAGGCGGCCGAGGACAAGGAAGCCGACTTCGCGCGCAACATGCCGCGATCGGTGCTACCGCTCATCGTCGATCTCGCCAGGCAGCACGGCATGAAGGTGTGCTTCGTGCGCGTGCAGCGGCGGCCGGTCGGCAACAAGGCCCCGCCGCAGTCCGAGCGGATGCAGGAGTACATGAAGCAGTTCCGCGCCTACGCCGAGCGCGAGGGCATGTACTTCCACGACGACACGGGCGACCCGATGCAGACGCTGGCCATGTACGAGGACGGCGATCACATCGCGCGCGCCCACCGCCAGCGCTACACGCGCCAGTTCCGCGCCACCCTGAACAGGCTGTTCCGGTGATCTTCCACAGCCTGGATTTCGTCGTCTTCTTCCTCCTGGTGACGGTCGCCTACTGGCGGCTGCCGCACGGGGCCCAGAACTGGCTGCTGCTGGTCGCCAGCTACGTCTTCTACGGGTGGTTCGAGCCGTGGTTCTGCCTGCTGCTGGCTGGCACCACGGTGGTGGACTGGTGGGTGGCCCTGCGCATGGACGACGACCCGCGGCGCAGCGCGGAGGCGTACGCGCATCCCGCCGCGGACGAGCAGCGACGACGGCGTCGGTGGCTCCTCACGAGCCTGATCTCGAACCTGGCCGTGCTGGGCGCGTTCAAGTACTTCGATTTCTTCGTCGAGAGCGTGCAGGCGGGGCTCGGCGCGCTCGGCGTGCAGGCGTCGCTGCCGCTCCTGCAGGTGGCGCTGCCGGTCGGCATCTCGTTCTACACGTTCCAGAGCCTGAGCTACACCATCGACGTCTACCGCGGCCGCCTGCGGGCCTGTCGATCGCTGCGCGACTTCGCGCTGTTCGTGGCGTTCTTCCCGCAGCTGGTGGCCGGGCCGATCGAGCGTGCCGAGGCCCTGGTGCCGCGTGTGCTGGCGCCGCGCGTTTTCAACCTGGTGGTAGCGCGCGACGCCCTCGTGCTGATGGCGTGGGGCTTCTTCAAGAAGCTCGTGATCGCCGACAACGTCGGCATCATCGCCAACCGCGTGTTCGCGATGAAGGACCCGGGCTTCGAGATGCTCTGGGCCGGCGTGTTCGCGTTCGGCGTGCAGATCTATGCGGACTTCTCGGCGTACACCGACATCGCGCGCGGCAGCGCCCGGTGGCTCGGGTTCGACCTGATGAAGAACTTCGACCACCCGTACCTGGCGGTGTCGCCCTCGGACTTCTGGCGCCGCTGGCACATCTCGCTGTCGTCGTGGTTCCGCGACTACCTCTACATCCCGTTGGGCGGATCGAGGCACGGCCTGGCACGCACGCTCGTCAACGTCTTCATCACGTTCCTGCTCTCGGGGCTGTGGCACGGCGCGGCATGGAACTTCGTGCTCTGGGGCGCCTTCCACGGCACGCTGCTGGTCATCGAGCGCGTGTGGGGCGCGGTGCGCGGCGTCGGCAGGCACCCGGGACGACACCGGCTGCCGATCTGGCGCGCACTGCCGCAGTGGGCGCTGATGTTCATCCTGGTGCACGTCGGGTGGCTGCTGTTCCGTGAGGGCGACGCCGCGATGCTGTGGCGCGACCTGACCCTCGTGCCTGGCACGGCGCCGCTGGCCGAGCGGCTCTCGGGGTACTACCTGGCCCTGATCGCGTTCACGTTCTCCCTGCCGCTGTGGGCCCACAGCCTCTGGACCCTGTGGCACGGGCGGTCGTACTCGGACCGCCCCGCGATTCGCGAGGCCGACGTCCCGGCGAGCACCGTGGCCTGGCAGGCTCTCGCGGTCGGCGTGATGTTCGCGACCATCCTCGTGCTGCGCAGTCGCACGTCGTTGGACTTCATCTACTTCGCGTTCTAGCCGACCTCCGGACGCCGATGGCGGCCTCGGTCGGCAACGTTCACGCGAGGGCATCCGCTCGGACGCCCTCGCGAGTGCAGGAGGCACGGCAGCAGGCTACAGGCGGCCTGTAGCCTGTAGCCTGTAGCCTGTGGCCGTGTCCTTCTCCCCCCACGTCCTCGACGCCCTCGCCACGCACGGCCTGCGACCGCGCCCCGACACGCCGATCGACGTGTTGCGCGCGCAGGTCAACGACCTGTATCGGTACGAGATCCGCCAGATGCGCCAGCGCCTGCTGGCCGGCGGCATCGCCAAGCGCGACTACGCCGACGCCGTCCGGGCGCTCCGCCTGCGGTACCTGCTGCTGTCGGTCCCGAAGGATCAGTGGCGGGTGCGCTAGAATTCTGGATCTGTATGGGTGGATGGAACGAGTTTCAAGGTCTGAACGCCGGGTACGTCCTCGAACTCTACGATCGCTACCGGCAGGACCCCGCGGCGGTCGACGCGCAGACGCGCGCCTACTTCGAGCAGTGGACGCCCCCGGACCAGCCCTCCGCGGCCGCGTCGGGGCCGTCCTCCGCGGCCGATCTGCGTGCCGTGGTCGGGGCGGCGACGCTGGCCGAGTCGATTCGTCGGTACGGCCACCTCGCGGCGCAGATCGACCCGCTGGGCTCGCGGCCCACGGGTGATCCGGCGCTGGCCCCGCAGGCGCACGGCCTCACGGACGAAGATCTCCAACGCCTGCCCGCCAGCGTCGTCAGCGGGCCCGTGGCCGAGGGACAACCCAACGCCGCCGCCGCCATCGAGGCGCTCAGGCGGGCCTACTGCACGCGAACGGGCTACGACTTCGCCCAGGTGTTCGTGCCCGAGGAACGCGAGTGGCTGCGCCTGGCGGTGGAGAGCGGACGCTTCGAACCACCCGCTGCGCCGCTCGACGCCGTCGCGCTGCTCGATCGCATCACCGAGGTCGAGACCTTCGAACGTTTCCTGCACCGCACGTTCCCCGGCAAGACGCGCTTCTCGGTCGAGGGGCTCGACATGCTGGTGCCCATCCTCGACATCGTCATCGACGGCGCCGAGGACGCGGGCCTGCAGCACGTGCTGATCGGGATGGCCCATCGTGGCCGCCTCAACGTGCTCGCCCACGTGCTCGGCAAGCCCTACGACCAGATCCTGGCCGAGTTCAAGGACCCGGCCCTCACGCGGACGGGCTACCGCATCGACCTCGGCTGGACGGGCGACGTGAAGTACCACTCGGGCGCCCTGCGCAAGGTGGGCAGCAACCTCAACGTCTCGATGGCGCCCAACCCGAGCCATCTCGAGTTCGTGAACCCGGTGGTCGCCGGGATGGCGCGCGCCGCGGGCACGGACGCCGACACGCCGGGGCGGCCGGTGTTCGACGCCGACCGCACGCTGCCGGTCCTGATTCACGGCGATGCAGCGTTCCCGGGCCAGGGCATCGTCGCCGAGACGCTGAACCTCGGGCGCCTCGACGGCTACACGACGGGCGGCACGATCCACATCATCGCGAACAACCAGCTCGGGTTCACCGCGGTCCCGTCCGAGTCGTACTCCACCTCGTACGCCAGCGGCCTGGCGCGCGGCTTCAAGATCCCGATCATCCACGTCAACGCCGACGACCCGATTGCCTGCATCGCCGCGGCGCGCATGGCGTGGGCCTATCGCGCCCGCTTCCAGCGCGATTTCCTGATCGACCTGGTGGGCTACCGCCGGTACGGGCACAACGAGGGCGACGAACCCGGCTTCACGCAGCCGCTGATGTACCAGCGGATTGCCAACCACCCGACGGTCCGCGAGCAGTGGGCCGCCCATGTGGAGCGCACGACGGGTCAGGCCGGCCTGGCCCAGCCCATGGTGGATGCGCGGATGGCCGCCCTGGAGCAGGTCTACGCCGGTCTCAAGCCCGAGGAGTCGATCGTCAACCCGATTCCCGAGCCACCGCCGGCCGGCGCGGCGCGGCAGACCAGGACGTCGGTGGCCATCGACGACCTGCGGGCGATGAACGAGGCCCTGCTGGCACGTCCGGAGGGATTCCAGGGACATCGCAAGCTCGATCGTGGCCGCGAGCGGCGGCGGACTGTGTTCGAGGCGCACGACGAGCGCACGATCGACTGGGCCACGGCCGAGGAACTCGCCTACGCGAGCATCCTGGCCGACGGCATCCCGATCCGCCTGACCGGCGAGGACGTGCAGCGCGGCACCTTCAGCCATCGGCACGCCGCCTTCCGCGACGTCGAGACCGGCGAGATCGACATCCCGCTGCAACGCTTGCCGCAGGCTCGCGCGAGCTTCGAGATCCACAACAGCCCGCTCAGCGAGAACGCGACCATCGGCTTCGAGTACGGCTACAACGTGCAGGCTCCCGACCGGTTGGTCATCTGGGAGGGCCAGTACGGCGACTTCATCAACGGCGCGCAGGTCATGCTCGACCAGTTCGTGACCTCCGCCCGTGCCAAGTGGGGCCAGACGCCGTCGCTGGTGCTGCTGCTCCCCCACGGCTACGAAGGACAAGGGCCGGAGCACTCGAGCGCCCGGCCGGAGCGTTTCCTCGGCGCGGCGGCCGACATCAACCTGCGCCTGGCCAACTGCACGACGGCGGCGCAGTACTTCCACCTGCTGCGTCGGCAAGCGCTGTTGCTCACCACCGACCCGCTGCCGCTCGTCGTCCTGACCCCGAAGAGCCTGCTGCGCCACCCGCTCGTGGCCTCGGCGCCGCGCGAGTTCGCGGAGGGCGCCTGGCGCCCGGTGATCGACGACGTCGAGGCGCAGGCGCGGGCGCGCGAGGTCACGCGCGTCGTGTTCTGCAGCGGCAAGGTGTACGTCGACCTCGTCTCGGCCGAGCAACGCCAGTCCGATCGGACAACGGCGATCTGCCGCATCGAGCAGCTCTACCCGTTCCCGAGCGAGGAGGTCGAGGCGGTGCTGGCCGGCTACCCGAACGCCGCCGACATCGTGTGGCTGCAGGAAGAGCCGCTGAACATGGGCGCGTGGGACTTCTTCCGCCCGTGTTTCGAGGAACTGCTCGGCGAACGTCACGTCCTGCGATACGTCGGCCGCCCGCGCAGCGCCAGCCCCTCGGAGGGCTCGCTGGCGTGGCACATGATCAACCAGAAGATGCTGGTGGCCGAGGCATACGCCCCCACCGCTCCCGCACCGCGCACCCCGCGTGGTCGCGTCAAGGCAAAGGCGTAGAGAGCACACATGGCCGCACAGGTGGTGGTCCCGCAGCTCGGCGAATCGGTAGTCGAGGCGCGCGTCGCGCGCTGGCTGAAGAAGGAAGGCGACGCGGTCGCCGTCGGTGACGCGCTCGTCGAACTCGAGACCGAGAAGATCGACCTCGAGGTGAACGCCGATCAGGCCGGCGTGCTGGCGAAGATCGTCAGGCAGGAAGGCGAGGACGTGAAGGTCGGCGAGCAGCTGGCGCTGATCGAGGTCGGTGCGGCTGCCGCGAGTGCCCCCGCCGCCGCGACGCCCGCACCGCCCGAGGCCGTCACCCCGCCCGTGGCCGCCGCGCCCGCCGGCGCGGCCGATGGCCCCCGCGCGACCCCGGCCGCGCGCAAGGCCGCCGAGGTGCACCAGGTGGACATGGCCCAGGTGCAGGGCAGCGGCGATGCTGGCCGCGTGATGCGGCGCGACGTCGAGGCGGCAGCCAAGCCGGCCCCGGTCGCTGCAGCAGCAGCCGCCAAGCCGGCGCCGGCGCCGGTCGCACCGCCGCGTCCGGCCATCGTGCCCGGCAGCCGCACCGAGGAGCGGGTGCGGATGTCCAAGCGTCGGCTGACGATCGCCCGCAATCTCGTCGAGGCGCAGCGCACGGCCGCCATGCTCACCACCTTCAACGAGGTGGACATGACCGAGCTGATGGCCCTGCGCGAGCGGCGCAAGGAGCAGTTCGCCAAGCGCCACGGCGTGGGCATCGGCATCGCGTCGTTCTTCGTCAAGGCCGCCGTCGCGGCGCTCAAGGCCTTCCCCCGCCTCAACGCCGAGATCCAGGGCGAGGAGATGGTGCTGAAGCACTACTACGACGTCGGCATCGCCGTCGGCGCCGAGCAGGGCCTGGTCGTGCCGGTGATCCGATCGGCCGAGCAACTCTCGTTCGCGGGCATCGAACTGGCCATCCGCGACTTCGCCGCGCGCGCCAAGAGCAACACCCTCACGCTCGAGGACCTGAAGGGCGGCTCCTTCACGATCACCAACGGCGGCGTCTTCGGGTCGTTGCTGAGCACGCCGATCCTGAACCCGCCGCAGGTGGGCATCCTCGGGCTGCACAAGATCGAGGACCGTCCGGTGGCCATCAAGGGGCAGGTGGTGGTGCGCCCGATGATGTACCTGGCGCTGTCGTACGATCACCGCATCGTCGACGGGCTGGAAGCCGTCCAGTTCCTCGTGAAGGTCAAGGAGTACATCGAGGATCCGGGGCACCTGCTGCTGGAATCCTGACGGCCGTCGCTCCGGGGCCTCTGGCGTTGGAACTTTGGCCTTGCAGCATTCCCGGCATGTTCGGCATTCTCGGTGTGACCCGAGCCGGTGTGGCGGTCGCGACAGCGACCGCCAACCACCTCTTAAAATGAGGCGTCCTATGGACATGCCGCCGACACGACCGTTCATCGCCACGGTCCTGCTGCTGGGAGTCGCGCTCTGCTGCTCTCCCGCTGATGCTCAGCAAGCGGGCGCGCGTCAGGCCTCCGAACTGGAGCGCATCCGGCGCACGTTCGAGACCCAGCCGACCGAGTCGAAGTTCATCGGCCCCGTGCGCGCCGACTACATCGTGCGTGTCGAGGAAGAACCCGAGGACCTCGACTACCACTTCGGCTACATCTACGACCAGACCACGGTCACGCCCGGCTACGTGCGGCCCTGGTACCCCATCTATCACTACGAGATGCAGTCGGTGATGATTCCGACCGAGCATCGGGCCCAGCTCTATCCGGCCGGCGCGCCGGTGAGCGGCGCGACGGTGGGAGCGATCAAGAACGCCTTCCGGAAGCGCCAGGAGCGCAAGGCCAAGGCCGAGGTCGCGGCCGAGGTGGCCGCCCTGAAGAAGTCGTCGGGTCAGTGAGCCGCTAGCGAACGGGGAACAGGAACTCCAGCAGCGGAGCCACGCGGTCGGCCCATGCCGATTCCGAGTGCGGCGCGTCCTGCGCCTCCAGGTAGTGCAGGTCCGCGCCCGTGTGCCAGCCTTTCGCCATCAGCACACCCTTGAGCGCGCGGGCGTTGCGCACCGTGTCGCGTCCCTCGGCGGTGCCCACATCGAGCCAGATCCTCCACGGCAGGCGTGCCGACAGTCCTTCCACCCGCGTCAGGACCGCGCGCCGGTCCCACCAGATCGACGGCGACATCACGGCCAGCGCGCCGAACGTCGCCGGGTACTCGAGGCCGATGTGCAGCGTGACCAGGCCCCCGAGCGACGACCCGCCGATCGCGGTGTGCGCCGCCTCGGGTCGCGTACGGAAGCGACCGTCGATCCAGGGCTTGAGTTCGTCGACGACGAAGCGGGCGTACTCGGTCGCCTGCCCCCCGGCGTGGCGATGCACGTCGCGGGTCGGGGCGAACTCGTCGGCACGGCGAGCCCCGGCGTGGTTGATGGCGACGATGATGAGGGGGGCGACACGTCCTTCGTGGACGAGGCGTTCGGCCGTCTCGTCGACACCCCACTCGGTGCCGGCAAAGGACGTGCTCGTGTCGAACACGTTCTGGCCATCGTGCAGGTACAGCACGGGGAAGCGGCGCGCCTGATCGTGCTCGTACCCCGGCGGCAGCCACACCAGCACGTCACGATCGTTGCCGAGGGCCTCCGACCGGAATCCCTCGAGCAGGCGGACGTCGCCGGTGAGACTGCGACCGTGGCGCGGGGCGTGCACGCACTGGGAGGGGCCTGGAGGCACGGTTACGCGCGCCACCGGGACGGATGGGCCGGAACGGACATCTATCCCTAGTGTACTGGACGCCCGGCTTGCCTGATGGCGTGCCTGCGGCCGACCGGTGCCGGCCGGCCGCGTCTTGGGGACAACGGCCGCTCCCGTTGATAATGACGCCGAGGACTCATCCGCTCATGGCACTGATCGAAGCAGGCAAGAAGGCTCCCGCATTCGCGCTCCCGGACCAGGACGGCATCGTCCGCGCGCTCGCCGACTACAAGGGGCAGCCCGTGGTGCTGTTCTTCTACCCGAAGGACGACACCTCCGGCTGCACGAAGGAGGCCTGCGGCTTCCAGGAGGCGCTCCCGGACTTCTCGCAGGTGAAGGCCCACGTCTTCGGGATCAGCATCCTCGACACGAAGAGCAAGGCGAAGTTCGCCGCCAAGCACGGGCTCACGTTCCCGCTCCTCGCCGACGAGGACCACGCGGTGTGCGAGCAGTACGGGGTGTGGCAGGAGAAGAGCATGTACGGCCGCTCTTACATGGGGATCGCGCGGGTGACGTACCTGATCGACGGTCAGGGCACGGTGGCCCAGCGCTGGGACGCCGTGAAGGTGGACCACCACGCCGCCGAAGTCCTCGAGGCCGTGACCGCCCTGGGGGCACGCTGAGCATGCGTCGCCTCCCCGTCCTCCTGTCGGCGGTGCTCGCGGTCGCGCCGGCGTCGGCGTGGGGTCAGACCCGCGAGCCATTCAACCTCGAGCTGGGGGATGCCGCCCGTCGCACGAAGACCATCGAGCTCGCCGTCGACCAGATCCACGACACCCACAAGGGCGTCGACATCTCGACCGACGAGGTGGCGGCGGCGCTGGCCGATGCCGCGATCGTGCTCGTGGGCGAGTCGCACACCTCGATCGAGTCGCATCGCGTGCAGGCGCAGGTGATCGCGGCGCTGCAGCGCGCCGGACGCAAGGTGACCATCGGCCTGGAGATGTTCCCGTCGGAGGCGCCCACGGCGCCCTTCGATCGCTGGCTGCGCGGCGGCATCGACGAGGCGACGCTGCTGCGCGAGTCGGGCTGGTACGACTACTGGGGCTACCCCTGGGGGTACTACCGCGACGTGTTCCTGCTCGCCAAGCAGTACCGGATGCCCATCCGGGGCGTCAACGCGCCGCGCGCGATCGTGTCGATGGTCGGCCGCCGCGGCCTCGCGGGCATCGGCGGCATGGAGCGCGGCCAGCTCCCGCCGACGATCGACACGACCAACGAGGAGCACAAGAAGCTGTTTGTCGCCTACGTCGGCGGCGGCAGCGAGACGCACGGCGCAGGGATGCCGGCCGATGTGCTGCAGCGCATGGTCGACGCCCAGAGCACCTGGGATGCGACCATGGGCTTCCACGCCGCGGAGCTGATCAAGGACAACCCCGATCCGAAGGCCGTCGTCGTCGTCCTCGTGGGCAGCGGCCATGTGGCCTACAACCTGGGCATCGCGCGGCAGGCCAAGGCCTACACCGACAAGCGCGTCGCCACCGTGATGCCGATCGCCACGACACCCGGCAAGCCGGAGACGATCCGGGCGTCGGTGGGCGACATCGTGTGGGGCGTGCCGACGGAGAGCTATCCCCTCTTCCCCACCTTCGGCCTGTCGTTCCGCAGCAGCGGCGAGCAGCCCACCAGCGTGTTGATGGTGGCGCCTGGCTCCACGGCCGCGGCCATGGGCATCAAGGCTGGCGACATCCTGCTCTCGCTCGACGACCAGCCGATCAAGCGCGATGTCGAAGTGCGCGCCTTCATCGACCGCAAGCAGTGGGGCGATGCCATCACGGCGAAGGTGACGCGCGGCACCGAGACGCTCACGCTGACCGGGCGCCTGCGGCGGCAATAGGCAGCGCAGGGCTCAAGACTCAGGGCTCAGGGCTCACGCCCTGAGACCTGATGCGCGCGCTTCACTTCGCGGGCTCGACCATGAACGTGATCGAGGACGCGCGGTCCCCGGCACGGTAGACCCGCTGGGTGGCGACCTTGAAGTCGGCGGGCGCGGCCTTCGGGATCTCCATGAACACCTGGGGATTCCTGTCGACCAGCGGGAACCACGAGCTCTGCACCTGCACCATCACCCGGTGGCCCCGCCGGAACGCGTGGTACACGTCGGGCAGGTCGTACGTGATGACTTCTGGCCGGCCAGGGACCATCGGTTCCGGCGTCTCGAAGCTCCGCCGGAACTTGGCGCGGAAAGGCTCGCCGCGCACCAGTTGCTGGTACCCACCCATCTTCACCGCATCGCTCCGCGCGCGCGTACCGGCCGGCAGTTCGGGCGACGAGTAGTCGTCCGGGTACACATCGATCACCTTCACCACGAAGTCGGCGTCGGTGCCGGTCGTCGACGCATGCAGGCGCACCTGGATGGGTCCCGCGACCACCAGGTCCTCGTCGAGCGGCGGTGTCTGGTAGACGAGGACGTCGGAACGGCGGCTGGCGAAGCGCTGGTCCTCGGTCATGTAGTCGAACGTGAACCCGCCGGCCACGTAGCCGACGTACGGCACCGGCCGGTTGGGGTCGCTCACGTACTCGTCGAACTGGCCGCTCCCCGGTGGCCGCGCCTCCGTGAGGGCTCCTCCCTCGGCGAAGTGCAAGGTCTTCGGCGTGAGGCGCTTCGGCGGCCACGAGTCGAGCTGGCGGAACTCGTTGAGGCCCGTGAGGAACATCCACGCCTCCGGCACCTGGGCCTTGGCGTCCTTGAGGTGCGCCATGAAGAACGGGAACTCGATCTTCTCGCGATAGAACTCGCCGGTGCGGACGGCGAAATCGAGGTTGCCGAGGACCTGTCCCGGCCCACGCGACCAGCCGCCGTGCGACCACGGCCCCATGACGATCGAGTTGGCGATGCCGGGGTTCTTCGCCTCGACGGCCTTGTAGATGTGGAAGGGACCGACGGGATCCTCGGCGTCGAACCAGCCGCCGACGTTGAGCACCGCACACTTCACGTTGTCCATGAAGCGCCACAACGAGCGCTGCTTCCAGTAGGCGTCGTACGTGGTGTGGTCGACGATCTCCTGCCAGTAGTCGGCCTTGCCGCCGAACAGCTCCGCGTTCATGCGCGCCAGCGGCACGGGCGTGCGCAGGAAGAACTCGTACATGTCGGGCGTGCCGGGATCGAAGGCAATCGAGGGGCGCGGTGGCGCCGGCGTGTCGCCCCGCGGCGAGAAGCGGGAGTAGAACCCGAAGTTCGCTCCCAGCATGAACGCGCCGTTGTGGTACACGTCGTCGCCCATGTAGTAGTCGGCCGTGGGGGCCTGGGGCGACGCGGCCTTGAGCGCGGGATGCGAGTCGATGATGCTGGCCGCGACGTGAAACCCCGGCTGCGAGACGCCGATCATGCCGACGCGACCGTTGTGGTTGGGCACGTGCGCCAGCAGCCACTCGATGGTGTCGTACGTGTCGGTGCGCTCGTCGACGTCCTTGGGCCCCTTGCCGGGATTGAACGGGCGCACCTGCCTGAACTCGCCCTCCGACATGTAGCGGCCGCGCGCGTCCTGCCGCACGAAGATGAAGCCCTCCTTCTGGAGTGGCTCCGATCCGAGTTGCGCCGGGTACTTGTCGACGCCGTACGGCGCCACGCTGTAGGGCGTGCGGGTGAGCAGGAAGGGATACGTGCGCGCGGTGTCCTTGGGCATGTACACCGCGGTGAACAGCCGCACGCCGTCGCGCATCGGCACCAGGTACTCGTACTTGGTGTAGGTGGCGCGCACGAGGTCGACGCCGGTCGGCGCCTGCGTGGCGGATGCGGCGGGCTGCGCCTGCAGATGTGCGACCAGCCCGTTCATCGTCGCCAGCCTCGCCAGCGTGATGGCGAACACGACTGCGGCGACCGTTCGACTGCTGAGCCCACGAACCTGCATCAGGGTTCCCTCGAGGGAGATCACTGACCGTCGACGTGAACGTCGACGGCCACGAACTTCGCAATCACGGACCGACGGCCACGAACTGACCGTCGCCCAGGGGCGACGGCTACGGCATCAGCGCAGGCGGACCGTTGCGGTCACCGGGAAGTGATCCGACGGGTACCGCTGGTTCCGCTCTGTGCGGACGATGGCGGCATCGAGAATCTCCCACTCCGCCGAGGCGAAGACGTGGTCGATCTTCTCGCCGTTCACCTGCCCGTGCTTGAAGCCGGTGAACGTGCCGACCGGCGAGGCGTCCGGGTGCTTCACGCGGAACGTGTCGCGGAACACGGCGCCGTCGAGCATCGACGCGACGGCCGGGTTCTTCTCGCCCGCGTTGAAGTCGCCGGTCACGATCACGGGCGCCTGCGGGTCGCGCGCGGCGATGCGGGCGCGCAGCAGTTTCGCGGACTGCTCACGCGAGGGCTGCGACTGGTGGTCGAGATGCACGTTGTAGACGTACAAGGGCCGACCGTCAGGCGTCGTGAACTGCGCCCACGTGCAGATGCGGGTGATCGTGTTGCCCCAGCTCTTCGAGGCGACCTTCTCCGGCGTGTCCGAGAACCAGAACGTGTCGCTGCGGTTCACCGCCAGCGCCGCGGTGCGGTAGAGGAGGCAGGAGTACTCCCCCGCCCGGATGCCGTTGTCGCGCCCCACGCCCACCATCGCGTAGGCCGGCAGCGCCTTGAGGATGTAGTCGAGCTGAGGGTACAGCGCTTCCTGCACGCCGATGACGTCTGGTGACTCCTGTCGCAGGACGTCGACGAGGAAGTCCTTGCGCGTGTCCCAGTGATTCTCGCCGTCGTTGGCGGTGCCATAGCGGATGTTGAAGGTCATCACCTTCAGCGCCCCCGCCGGCGACTGCACGGCCTCCACGCGGCTGTTGCCGGCAACGACACCTGCGCCGAGCGTTGCGACGCAGGCCTGCACGAACTGCCGTCTCTTCATGCGATCCACTCCCGACCGGCCCAGTGGGCCCGGAGGAATTCCACCACGTTGCGCCAGCGGAACCCCTCCAGGTCGTCATCGTCGAAGCCACGCGTGGCGAGGACGTCGCACAGGCGCGGGAGGTCGGCGATGGTGTCGATCTCCTGAGGCGTCTGCTCGGTGCCGAACGCGCCATCGAGGTCGGAGCCGATGCAGACGTGCCGCGTCGAGCCGGCCAGTTCGCAGATGTGCACGACGTGATCGGCGAGCCGTTCGAACGTGCAGCCCGTGGACTGCGGCGTCGAACTGCCCCGCACCCACCCGGGGACGATCATCCACGCGTCGCACGACGCGCCAATGACGGCGCCGCGAGAGACGATGGCCTTGATCTGGTCGTCGGGCAGCTGGCGCTGATCGTCGACCAGCGCGCGGGCATTGTGGTGACTGGCCCACAGCGCACCGCCGAACAGGTCGAGGGCCTGCCACAGGCTGTCGTCGCTGAGGTGCGTGACATCGAGGATGACGCCGAGGCGCTCCATCGCGGCGAGCAACGCCGGCCCGTGGGCCTCGAGACGGCCCGTCGTGTGGGTCCCCGGTGCATACCGGCCGGGTCCGTAGTGCGCCGGCCCGACGGCGCGCAGTCCGTCACGGACCGCCTGCTCGAGGTAGTCGACGGTGACGAGCGAATCGGCGCCCTCCAGGCTGCGGATGTAGCCGATCGGCAGCGTGGCCTGATCGGCGCCCGGTGATTGCCACGCAGCCAGGTGCCCGTCGAGCGACGCCAGATCGGTCACCGCCCGCATCTCGCCGAGGCGCTCCATCTCGCGGTACCACGCGAGTTGCCCCTGCGTCTGTGCCCAGGCCTGTTCGGCCGAGTGCCAACCCGGGAGCGGGTTGCCGGGCGCCACGTACCTGGCAATCTGCGTTGCCACGACCAGCCCGAAGCCGCCGCGCCGCAGTTCGGGGAACGACACGGTGCCGCGCCCGCGGTCGGGACGGTCGGTCAGGCCGGCCTCGCGCGCGCGGATGGCCGCGACCGGCTGGCGCAGGTCGCGGTTCCACTCGAGCGCGTTCATCGAGAGGTCGAGATGCGCGTCGACGTGCAGCATCTACGCGTCCTTCAACCGGAACAGCGCCTCGATCTCCACCGGGATGTTCCCGGGGAGCGAGCCCATGCCCACGGCGCTGCGGACGCCGACGCCCTTCTCCTCGCCCCAGATCGCCGAGAAGAGCTCGCTGCAGCCGTTGATCACGAACGGGTGCCGGTCGAACTCCGGCGTGGCCCAGACCATGCCGAGCACTTTCACCACGCGCTCGATGCGATCGAGCGAGCCGACGGTCGCCTTGATGGTGGCGATCATCGACAGGCCGACCTGGCGCGCGGCGAGCTTGCCGGCGTCGGCGTCGAGGTCCTGCCCGACCTTGCCGACGATCATCGTGCCGTCCGGCTTCATCGTGCCGTGGCCGGACACATACAGGTACGCGCCCTCGATGAGCGCGGGCTTGTAGACGCCCATCGGCTTGGGCGCGGGCGGGAGTTCTAGACCGAGGGCAGCGAAGCGTTCGTCAGCAGTGGACATGGTCGGGAATCGGGAGTCGGGAATCGGGAATCGAATGGTGGCGATGGCTGCCCCGGGCGGCAGCCCCGCCGAAGCGCGCAGCGCGAAGGCGGGTCGGTGATTTTCCTGGATCTAGATCCACACGTCGAGCACCAGCACGCCGACGAGGCCGACGATGGCGACGATCGTCTCCATGGCGGTCCACGTCTGCAGTGTCTCGGCGACCGAGAGGTTGAAGTACTCCTTGAAGAGCCAGAATGCGCCGTCGTTGATGTGCGACAGCATCAGCGTGCCGGCGCCGACCGCCAGCACCATCAGGTTCGGGTCGGCCGCGCCGCTCGTGACCAACGGGGCGACGAACCCTGCGGTCGTGAGGCCGGCGACGGTGGCCGACCCGACGCACACGCGCACCAGCGCTGCCATGGCCCAGGCCAGCACGAGCGGCGGCGCATGGAGGGTGGCGAGCGCTGAGGCGATGGCGGTGCTCGATCCCGCGTCCGTCAGCACCTGCTTGAAGGCACCGGCGCCGCCCACGACCAGCATCACGAGCGCCACGTCCGATGCTGCGCGCTCGCACCACCCCGTGACGGTGGCCATCGAGGCACCGCTGCGCAGCCCCAGCAGACCGATGGCGACGATGACGGCCACGAGCATGGCCATCGACGGATCCCCGAGCGCTCGCACGATCTGGCCGGGCACGCCGTCGGGGATGCGAGAGGCCAGCAGTGAACCGACGGCCAGCATCACCACCGGCAACAAAGCCGTGGTCAGGCTTGCGGCGAGCGACGGCAGCGTCGCTTCGTCCCGCAGCGCCGGCACGAACGTCGAGAGCGGCGGCCGATCGATGCGCGGCATGAACCGCGAGTACACGGGCCCGGCCAGGATGATGGCGGGCACGGCAATCAGGATGCCGTAGAGCAGGGTCTGCCCCATGTCGGCATGGAACTGCTGGACCAGCGCTGCTGGCGCCGGATGCGGCGGGAGGTAGCCGTGGGTCACCGAGAGCGCCGCGAGCATCGGCAGGCCCACCCACACGGGCGGCAGGCGGTACTGGGCCGCGACGCTGAAGATCAACGGGATCACCAGCACGAAGCCGACCGAGTAGAACAGGGGCAGTCCGACGATGAAGCCGGTGACCATCAGCGCCCATTGCACGCGGCCCGGTCCGCTGAGGCGCATCAGGCTCATGGCGATGCGCTGGGCCGCTCCGCTCTCGGCCACGATCTTGCCGAGCATCGCGCCGAGGCCGATCACCAGCAGCAGCGACCCGAGCGTGTCGCCGAGACCCTTCTGGATGGCCGCCGAGACCTGCAGCGGGGCAAGGCCCGACGCCAGACCGACGCCGATGCAGACGACCAGGAACGCGAGGAACGGGGTCAGGCGGGCGGCCGCAATGAGCAGGACCAGTGCGACGATGCCGGCCAGGGCGATGGCGAGGAGCATGGGCGCGGCCGATCCTATCGCATCGGCCGCGCAATGCCGCGATGCTGCGATGCCGGAATGACGAACGGGCCCGCCCCTGTCTCCAGGAGCGG
>NZ_JBIINP010000181.1:0-7830 GCF_044337415.1 Luteitalea sp. | reverse complement strand
GCGACGATGCCGGCCAGGGCGATGGCGAGGAGCATGGGCGCGGCCGATCCTATCGCATCGGCCGCGCAATGCCGCGATGCTGCGATGCCGGAATGACGAACGGGCCCGCCCCTGTCTCCAGGAGCGGGCCCGCTTCTACCTTCCACCTTCTACCTTGCCGCCTTGTGCCCTGTGCCTTGTGCCTTTCGGCATTCCCAGCATTCCCGGCATCGCAGCATTGCATGGCTCCTAGTAGCGATAGTGCTCCGGCTTGTACGGCCCCTCGACCGGCACGCCGATGTAGTCGGCCTGGTCCTTGGCAAGCACCGTCAGCTTCACGCCGAGCTTGTCGAGGTGCAGGCGCGCCACCTTCTCGTCGAGGCGCTTGGGCAGCACGTAGACCTTCTTCTCGTACGCCGCGCGGTTCGTGTACAGCTCGACCTGCGCCATCACCTGGTTGGTGAACGAGGCCGACATCACGAAGCTCGGGTGGCCCGTCGCGCAGCCGAGGTTCAGCAGGCGCCCCTCGGCGAGGATCATCACGCTGTGGCCGTCGGCGAAGCGCCACTCGTCGTACTGCGCCTTGATGTTGATCCGCTCGATGCCCGGCACCTTCTTCAGGCCGGCCATGTCGATCTCGTTGTCGAAGTGGCCGATGTTGCCGACGATGGCCTTGTCCTTCATCTTCGCCATGTGCTCGGCGGTGATGATGTTCTTGTTGCCCGTCGCCGTGATGAAGATGTCGGCCGTCGAGAGCACCTCGTCGAGCGTGGTGACCTGGTAGCCTTCCATCGCCGCCTGCAGCGCGCAGATGGGGTCGATCTCGGTGATGATGACGCGCGCGCCCTGGCCGCGCAGCGACTGCGCGCAGCCCTTGCCCACGTCGCCGTAGCCGAACACCACCGCGACCTTGCCCGACAGCATCACGTCGCTGGCGCGCATGATGCCGTCGGTCAGCGAGTGGCGGCAGCCGTACAGGTTGTCGAACTTGCTCTTGGTGACCGCGTCGTTGACGTTGATCGCCGGGAAGAGCAGCGTGCCGGCGTTCATCATCTCGTACAGGCGGTGCACGCCCGTCGTCGTCTCCTCGCTCACGCCCTTGACGCCGCGCGCGATGTTCTGCCACTGCGCCGGCGCCTTGCCGAGTTCCTCACGGAGCGTGCGCAGGATGATGCCCCACTCCTCCGGCTCGGTCTCGGCGTTGAAGGCCGGGACCTTGTCGGCCGTGCCGTACTCGAGTGCCTTGTGCACGAACAGCGTCGCGTCGCCGCCGTCGTCCACGATCTGCTCGGGACCGGAGCCGTCGGGCCACACCAGGGCCTCCTTCGTGCACCACCAGTACTCGTCGAGCGTCTCGCCCTTCCACGCGAAGACCGGGATGCCCTTCGGGTTCTGCACCGTGCCGCCCGTCTCGGGGCGGCCGACCACCACCGCCGCGGCGGCGTGATCCTGCGTCGAGAAGATGTTGCACGACACCCAGCGCACGTCGGCGCCGAGGATGTCCAGCGTCTCGATGAGCACGGCGGTCTGCACGGTCATGTGCAGGCTGCCCATGATCTTCACGCCCGCGAGCGGCTTCTTGCCGGCGTACTCCTCGCGGATCGCCATCAGGCCGGGCATCTCCTGCTCGGCGAGGCGGATCTCCTTGCGGCCGAAGTCGGCCTCGGCGAGGTTCTTGACCTTGAAGGCCGGGCGTCCGGCCTGCTCGGCCTGGGCAAACGCGTGCAACGTCTCTGTTGCGACTGCAGGGGTCATTCGTTCTGCTCCTTGTTGCGCGGCGATGCGCCGCGCGTCCACGACGGTCGGGTCCGTTGTTGCCAACGCGGCCGTTCCCGTTCCACTCCGGGGCCGGACTCGAGGGCCCGCCCTACTTTCCAGACAATGAAGACGTGCCCGCGGTGGCTCGGGCGACGAACAGGGCCGGGCCACGCACGCCCGACACCGGAGACAGCGGCACCACCCGTGTCCCGTCGAACCCGGCCCCCGACAGGAGCCGGCCCAGCTGCGGCTCGGAGAACCCGAGCCAGACGTGGCCCATCTGGCCACGATACTCCTCGCGGTCGTGCGGCTGCATGTCGATCACGAGCACCCGCCCGCCGGGCACGAGCACCCGACGCGCCTCCCGCAGTGCGGCCGCGGGGTCGCCCAGGTGGTGCAACACGAGCACCAGCAGCGCCACATCCACCGAGGCATCGGCAATCGGCAGGGCTTCGAGGGCCCCTTCACGGACATCGACGTTCGGCGTCGCCTGCAGCCGCTCGCGCGCCGCCGTCAGCATCTCTGCAGAAGCATCGACCGCAATCACCTCGCGCACGAATGGCGCCAGGGCCGCCGCCGTGCGGCCCGTGCCGCAGCCGAGGTCGGCAATGGTCCAGGCCGGGTCCAGGGCGGCCAGCAGGCCGTCGAGATGGAAGGTGCTGCCGTAGAGGTCGTCGCGCAGGGCATCCCACTCACCCGCCGCGCGCGAGAAGAAGGCCGCCGATTCGGCACGGCGATCGGCAAGCACACGCGCGAGGCGGATCCGGTCCTGCGCCACGGCAGGCATGGGCGACAGGTGCGCCTTCACGACGCGCCACAGCTCGGCGGACGCCGCATCGAGGTCCTCAGGCACCAGGGAGTACAGCCGACTGGTGCCTTCCCGCCGCACCTGGGCCCAGCCACCGTCGGTCAGGGTCTTGAGGTGGCGGCTGATCGTGGACTGCGGCAACTGGAGGATGTCGCAGAGCTCGCCCACCGACAGCGTCTGGCCCTCGAGCACGAGGAGCAGGCGGGAGCGCAGCAGGTCGCCGAGGACGTTCAGGTGCGCGAGGACGGGGAGGGCGAGATGATTCATCACTCTATCCGGATTGACAGTAGCAGCATGCGCTTCAGCCGTCAAGCCGGATAAACGGAGACGGGCCCGGAAAGAGCCCGGGCCCGCTGCAATTTCAAATTTGAACGTCGAAATTCCCGGGGCCGGCGGCTCAGCCGCCTGGCCCACGGGACTGCGCGGGCACGGCCGTGAGTTCTCGCGCGAGCGAAGGCCGTGAGGCCGGGCCGCCCAGAATTTCAAATCTTCAATGTCAAATTGCCACCATCAGCACGCCCCCACGCCAACGGCGGCGTAGGCGAGGTTCGGGGCCAACCACTTCTCCGCTTCCTCGCGGGTCATGCCCTTCCGCTTCGCGTAGTCCTCCACCTGATCCTCACCGAGGCGGCCGATCATGAAGTACGCCGCCTGCGGATGGGCGAAATACAGGCCCGACACGCTGGCCGCCGGCCACATCGCGCAGCTCTCGGTCAGTGAGACGCCGATGGCCTCGGCATCGAGCAGGCGGAACAGCGTCCGCTTCTCGGTGTGATCCGGACACGCCGGGTAGCCGAACGCCGGACGAATGCCACGGTACCGTTCGGCGACGATGTCCTCGGCAGAGAGCTGTTCGTCGATGCCGTAGCCCCAGTCGCGGCGGGCCTGCTGGTGCAGGTACTCCGCGCCCGCCTCGGCAAGCCGATCGGCCAGCAGCTTGACCATGATCGCGTTGTAGTCGTCGTTGGCCGCCTCGTGCTGCTTCGCGAGCGCCTCGGCGCCATGGACGGTCACGGCGAAGGCCCCGACGAAATCGTCGCCCGTCCCCGCCGGCGCGATGAAGTCGGCCAGCGACCGGTTCGGCTTCGCGTCGGGCTTGGGTTCCTGCTGGCGCAACATCGGGAACCGCGCCACCTCGCGCCCCCGCTCGTTGGCGCCGTACACCACCACGTCGTCGCCGTCGGCGTTGGCCGGCCAGAAGCCGTAGACGGCGCGGCATTGCAACGACGCATCGGCCTCGAGCCGATCCAGCATCGCGATGGCGTTCTCGTACAGCGACTTCGCCTCGGCGCCGTACTGGGGGTGCTCGAAGATGGTCGGCACCTTGCCCTTGAGCTCCCAGGCGTTGAAGAAGAACGTCCAGTCGATGAACGGCCGCAGCGTGCCGATCGGCAGCGCCACCTCGCGACGGCCGGTGAAGGCGGGCGTCGGCAGCGCTTCGGCGGCCCAGTCGATCTTCGACCGGTTCTCGCGGGCCTGGCGCAACGAGAGGATCGGCTTCTCCTGCCGCTTCTGGTGCATCTCGCGCATGCGGGCCTGCTCGGCGCGCACCGAGGTCGTGTACGCGCCGGCCTGCGTCGACGACAGCACGCTCGACACCACACCCACGGCCCGCGAGGCGTCGAGCACATGCACCGCCACCCCGGAGTACTCCGGCGCGATCTTCACGGCCGTGTGCTGCGGGCTGGTGGTCGCCCCGCCGATCAGGAGCGGCAGGCGCATGCCGCGCCGCTCCATCTCGCGCGCCACGCCCACCATCTCGTCGAGCGACGGCGTGATCAGCCCGCTCAGGCCCACCACGTCGACCTGATGCTCGATGGCCGCGTCGAGGATCTTCGCCGTGGGCACCATCACCCCGAGGTCGACGACCTCGTAGTTGTTGCAGGCGAGCACCACCGACACGATGTTCTTGCCGATGTCGTGCACGTCGCCCTTGACGGTCGCGATCAGCATCTTGCCCTGCGTGCGCGCCCCGCCGGCGGCCTTCTCGGCCTCCATGTAGGGCAGCAGCACCGCCACCGCGCGCTTCATCGCCCGCGCGCTCTTGACCACCTGCGGCAGGAACATCTTGCCCGCGCCGAACAGGTCGCCGACGGTCTTCATGCCGTCCATCAGCGGCCCCTCGATCACCTCGAGCGGCCGCGCGTACTGCTGGCGCGCCTCCTCGACGTCGGCCTCGATGAAGTCGACCACGCCGTGCACGAGCGCGTAGGACAGCCGCTCCTGCACCGTGGCCTCACGCCAGCGCAGGTCGGCTTCGCGCTTCATGCCCGAGCCCTTGACCCGCTCGGCATGCGCCACGAGCCGCTCGGTGGCCTCGGGCCGCCGGTTGAAGAGCACGTCCTCGACCAACTCGAGCAGGTCGGGCTTGATGTCCTCGTACACCGCAAGCTGCCCGGCGTTGACGATGCCCATCGTCAGCCCGGCCTTGATGGCGTGGTACAGGAAGGCCGAGTGGATGGCCTCCCGCACCGCATCGTTGCCGCGGAAGCTGAACGACAGGTTGCTGATGCCGCCGCTGACCAGCGCGCCCGGGCAGGTGGCGCGGATCTGCCGCGTCGCCTCGATGAAGTTGATGGCGTAGGCGTTGTGTTCCTCGAGCCCGGTGGCGATCGCCAGCACGTTGGGGTCGAAGATGATGTCCTCGGGCGGGAACTGCACCTGCTCGGTGAGCAGCCGGTACGCCCGTTGGCAGATCTCCACCTTGCGCTCGATCGTGTCGGCCTGGCCGGTCTCGTCGAACGCCATCACGATCACGCCGGCGCCATATGCGCGGACCAGCCGGGCCTTGGCCAGGAAGTCGGCCTCGCCCTCCTTGAGGCTGATCGAGTTGACGATGGCCTTGCCCTGCACGCACTTGAGGCCGGCCTCGAGCACCGACCACTTCGAGCTGTCGATCATGAACGGGACGCGCGCCACCTCCGGCTCGGTGGCGAGCAGGTTGAGGAACGTCGTCATGCTCGCCTCGGAGTCGAGCATGCCCTCGTCCATGTTCACGTCGAGCACGTTGGCGCCGCTGCGCACCTGCTCGGTGGCCACGTCCACCGCCGCGGTGAAGTCCCCGGCCTTGATCAGCCGCGCGAACTTCGCCGAGCCCGTGACGTTGGTCCGCTCGCCGACCATCTGGAAGATGCTGTCGGGCCGGATCTCGAGCGGCTCGAGGCCGGAGAACCGGCTGTAGCTCGGGATATCGGCAGGCACGACGCGCGGCGCGACGCCCTCGCAGGCCCTGACCATCGCGGCGATGTGATCGGGCGTGGTGCCGCAGCACCCGCCGATGATGTTGAGCAGGCCCTCGCGCGCGTAGCCACCGAGCACGCCTGCCATCTGCTCCGGCGTCTCGTCATACCCACCGAACGCATTGGGCAGGCCCGCGTTCGGGTAGCACGAGACGAAGCAGTCGGCGATCGTCGACAGGTCCTTCAGGTACGGGCGCATGTCGTCGGCGCCGAGGGCGCAGTTCAGGCCGACGCTGAACGGACGGATGTGCGCAATCGAGATCCAGAACGCCTCGACCGTCTGGCCCGACAGCGTGCGGCCGCTGCGATCGGTGACGGTCACCGAGATCATCACCGGGATCTCGACCTGGCGACGATCGAACACGCGACGGATGGCCATGGCCGCCGCCTTGGCGTTCAGCGTGTCGAAGATGGTCTCCACCAGCAGCACGTCGACGCCGCCCTCGAGCAGGCCGTCGATCTGCGTCTCGTACGCCGCCACCACCTCGTCGAACGTGACGGCGCGGAAGGCCGGGTCGTTGACGTCGGGCGACAGCGACAGCGTGCGATTGAGCGGCCCGACCGCGCCGGCGACGTAGCGGGGGCGGTCGGGGGTGAGCGCCGTGTAGCGATCCACCGCCGCCCGCGCCAGGCGCACCGCGGCGACGTTCAGTTCGTGCGCCAGGTCGGCCAGGCCGTACTCGGCCTGCACGATCGCCGTCGCGTTGAACGTGTTGGTCTCGACGATGTCGGCGCCGGCCTCGAGGTACTGCTCGTGGATGCCCTGGATGACATCGGGCCGGGTCAGGACCAGGAGGTCGTTGTTGCCGCGCAGGTCGTGCGCATGATCCCGGAAGCGCTCACCGCGGTAGTCGGCCTCGGTGAGCTGGTGGCGCTGGACCATCGTGCCCATCGCCCCATCGATGAACAGCAGTCGGCGTCGACAGGCTTCCTTCAGTTTCAGCGCAGTCGCATTGCTCATCTCACACTCCCCCGCGCGTCCTCACGACGCTCCCGCGCCCCGCACGCGCCGACCCGCCGGCCTTGCGGCCGCTCGCGACGAGCACGGTGAACGGATCCCCCTTCAGGCGCGCGCCGACCTCGACGCGCACGTCATCGAGGCCGGCCCTGAACAGCCAGTCCTCGAGCGATTCGTCACGAAACCCCAGCCAGCGATCGCCCAGCCGCTCACGCACCCAGTCCTGGCCATGGGCCCGCAGATCGAGGACCAGCACGGTCCCGCCGGGCTTGAGCGCCCGCACCGCCTCACACAGCGCCGCGTCGGGCTTGGGCACGTGATGCAGCGCCTGCGACAGCAGCACCACGTCCACCGAGGCGTCCTCGAGCGGCAGCGCCTCGATCCGCCCTTCCTTCCACGTGATGTTGGCGAGGCCCCGCTTGCGCGCCAGCAGGCGCGCGCGCTTGAGCACGTCGCGCGAGCTGTCGATGGCGATCACCTGCTCGGCCCAGCGGGCCGCCTCCATCGAGAGGTACCCCTCACCGCAGCCCGCGTCGGCGACGATGAGCGGGGGCAGCAGGTGTCCGAGCGCGCGACTCCAGGCCGCCCAGCTCCGGCCGGGCACGAGTTGCCCGGCACTGCTGCCGTGCGCCGTGAAGTCCTCCTTGCGCAGCCGCAGCACCTCGAGCAGGCGCGCGTCGTCGGCCTTCAGTTCGTCGTCATCGTCGGCGGTGGGCAACGACGCCTCGAGCGCCTCCCACATCGGGCGGGCCACACCGGCGCCGTCAGGGCGAAGGGAGTAGTAGGCAAAGCCCCCCTCCCGACGCTCCTCCACGAGCCCGCTCTTGCGGAGCAGCCCGAGGTGGCGAGACACGCCCGACTGCGCGATGCCGAGGATGGCCGTCAGCTCCTTCACGTTGAGCTGTTCCTTGCCCAACAGGCGAATGAGCCGCAGGCGCACGTCGTCGCCCAGCAATCGACAGAAGGCGGACAGGTCCTTCACATCTACAAATCTACATCCATTGATACAGGGGCGCAACCGTCAAGCACGGGAACGGGTACCGGGTGCCGGGTACGGGGTACCGGGTACGGGGTACCGGGTACGGGGT